>JACPST010000007.1 GCA_016193165.1 Deltaproteobacteria bacterium | reverse complement strand
CAGTCTTTTTTTCTATTTGGCGCAAGAGGGGTTGGAAAATCAACTCTTTTAGATCATTTCTTTGTGCCTTCTGAGAGGGTTGTATTTGATTTACTAGATTTTGAACTCTCCAATGAATTGGCCAGTTATCCAAACAACCTCCTCAAACGACTTACTCCTCATTGTGGCAAAACTCCTTGGGTGGTCATTGATGAAGTACAAAAGGTACCCCAGCTATTGGATCTAGTCCATAAACTTATTAAAGAGAAAAGTTTTAAATTTGCCCTTACGGGTTCTAGCGCTAAAGCGTGGCTCCGCAAACCTTCTTGCAGGCAGAGCTTTTGTTTACCATTTGTTTCCTCTGACCGTTTCTGAACTTCAAGATAGATTTTCTCTGGATAACGCCTTAAAATATGGAACATTGCCACAAATTTTCGAATTGGAAAACGATTCAGATAAGGCAGGATTTTTAAAAGCATACACAGAAACTTATCTTAAAGAGGAAATTATTACCGAACAAATTGTTCGGAATCTACCTCCCTTTCGCCGTTTTCTCGATGTTGCCGCACAGATGAATACTGAAGTAATCAATTACTCTAATATTGCTAAAGATATTTTATCAGATCCTAAAACCGTTAGTGGATATTATGACATTTTAGAGGATACACTACTTGGAATATGTTTACCTGCCTATCATACATCCATTCGAAAGCAGCAAAAAAAGGCATCGAAGTTCTATCTCTTTGATACCGGTGTAACACGCGCATTGGCAGGGCAAGTAGATTATGATTTGATTCCAAAGAGTTTTGAATATGGACAACTGTTTGAAGGATTTATTGTGAATGAATTATATCGTCGGCTTACCTACATGAACAAACAATTTAAGCTTTCATATCTTCGTATTCAAGAGGATATGGAAATTGATTTAATCATTGAACGTGGTAAGAGCGCACCGACGCTGGTTGAAATTAAATCTGCTGACAAGGTGGATGAACGACATGCAAAGGGTTTATTGACATTGGGACGTGATTTTAAATCATCAAAACAGTATCTCATCTCCAACGATTTTCTCATCAGGAATGTACCCTGAAAGAACCCCCAATGGTGGCGGCGCAGGGACTTGAACCCCGGACACAAGGATTATGATTCCTCCGCTCTACCAACTGAGCTACGCCGCCAAATCATGTAAGAGCAAAAACGTACAACACCTGAGCGCTAGTTTCAAACAAAAAATCCTTGTGATCCCTATGTAATTTCGATATAGTTTTAAGCGATCGTTGGTTGTGTAACAAAAACGTATTTCAAATATTCTTAAGGAGCAAAAATGAAAAAGAACTTTTGGGCATTCTTTTTTGTGTTTTTCTTTACAGGCATATTTTCTACATCAACGCAGGCTTCCCTTCCTCAAATTAAAAAAACAACTCTTTATAAAATTTTTGAACCTGTATTTAGCATTATAGGATATCGCGAAATCAAGGTTCAAGTCTATGATCAAGATACTCTGCTTCCCATTGAAAATGCGGTGGTCATGATTGGAGAGACAGACAACACTCCTTTTGAAAAAAATTGGACGACCACAGACAAAAATGGAGTTGCTTCTTTTGATGGCTTTACACTCCCCCAAGGCCCTCTCGCAATCACCGCGGGACATGAAGCCTATTCCAGGTATACTATTTTTCAAACTCAAGCCAATGAACTTCGAATCCCGATTTCTAAACTCAAAGATGATCATCCCAAAACTACCCTGACAGGTTCTTTAACCCATTGGCCAGATATGGAAGACCAAGATGGAATCGTTCAAATTGGGCTGATGATCCCTGCCGCGGATATCCTCACTCTTCTTAATTTTAGTTCTGAAAAACTGATGGCCCCGTTTGTCAAAGCCAAAATTTATAAAGAAACCAAAGTTCCTGGAAATCTCGTCATTCCTTCTCAAGAAGAACTTTTTTGGGGATTTGTTCCAGTCACTCTTTCAAAACCTACATATCAAATACCTTTGATCAGCGACACTCAGAAAAACTTGATCGCCCTTACAGGAGAGGTTCCTTTTGGGCCCTTTGCAAGCGGAGTCATCAATAAGCAGCCCTTTTCTAAATTATTAAATCTTATTTCTATGAATCAACTGGGGCTCGTCCGAGACTGGAAAGTACCTGCTTCACCCTCTACCACACTGGACGTCCCGTTAAACTACACATTAAAATCTAAATTTTCTATTTCTGTCACACAATCTCCGGAAAATATGGATATTTTATATTTTTCAGCGGCCGCATTTAAGGAAAAACTGGCTGCTTTGTTCCCATTAGATTTTAAAATGAGCGCTCGAGCAGATAAAGCCAAGAGCGCCAATCTAAAATCTCTACCCGCTTCAAATCTTTTTCCTCCTTTTCAAGAAATGGTGGTTGCGATTGCCGCGGATTTGCCTCAAACATCTTCAGAGACACGAAAAAGAGATACAGCAATTACGGGCGTGGTTAAACGACCAGAAACAGACACATCTGTTTACTTAAATACATTCTTAAATTTTATGGAGGTGAATTCAGCCTCGAATCATTTTTCTTACAAAGAGAGAGCTACTTCACATTCAATTCCTTCACAGATGTCTGTTTCTTACATCAGCGTGCGCCTTCCTTCCACGGAAGAGCAAAAGGGATATACCCGAGTATGGTGGACCGTGGTTGCTCCTTCTTCACTGACAGATTTTATGCTCCCTACTCTCCCCGGAAACCTTTCTCAAAGCCCAGTCTTACAATCTAAAGAAAAATTAGAATGGTCTCTCAATGTCCTTGGACTCAACGAAAAAAACTATACCTTTGATTATAATAATTTAGATGACACAACGCTGAGTCTGGGACTATCTCATTTTTCACAAAATTCTTTGACGCTGGCTAAAGCTCTAGAATGAGATATTTAAGTACATTTATTCTTGCGCTGTGTTTTGTTTCCTGCGCGACGCGTCCTAAGCCTCCTGCCTCTCCCATTAACGCGCTCTATGGGGAATACAATGCCCCCTATGATTCTGTTTGGAATGCCGCCTCGAAAGCGTTATCCAAGTATAAGATCACATTTTCCAATAAAGATGCTGGCGTGATTCAAACTGATTTTTTAACAGGCTATTCCAGAACGGAATTTTACACCTCCGGAGGAGAAAAATTCCAAAAAGAAATAAAATGGAAGCTTCAATTAAAACTCATCTCTACCACAACTCAAAAAGGAACTTCTTTAGTGAAGGTTCGTGTGGCAAAAGAAACCTATATTAGCCCCGGTTTTTTAGAAGACTGGAAGTCCACGGAAACAGATTATCTCACGGAGAAAGCGCTGCTCTATCGTATTGGAAGGATTGTATACTTGGATTCAAAGGTTGAAAAATTAACAACGCCCCAGCAAGGGTCGCCGACCCAAGCTCCAACACCGGAAAAATAAATTACTTTTTATCTACGATTTCTTTAAGCTCTTTTCCAACTTTAAAGAAGGGAAGTTTTTTGGGAGTCACAGAAATAGTCTGTCCCGTTCTAGGATTTCGGCCTTGATAGCCGCCATATTCTTTATTCACAAAACTTCCAAAGCCCCGAATCTCAATGCGGTCATTGGAAACTAAGGCTTGAGCCATAGAATCAAATACAATGTTGACGACTGTTTCTGCTTTTTTCTTGGTGATGTTGGCTTTTTCAGAAATCTTTTCAACAAGTTGCGACTTATTCATCTACTCTAATTTTTACTGTTTCACCCACTCTGTGTCAAGAAAATTCTCTTGAATAGAGCGACGTACATCTGAAGTGTGGTGACCCCGACAGGAATTGAACCTGTATCTGCGGTTTAGGAAACCGCGGCTCTATCCATTTGAGCTACGGGGCCTCAAAACGGCATACTATATAGAGAGCAAAAGAATCTTGTCAAACCATAAAAGCTAGATTATAGATTTTCTTATCTTGAAGATTTTGTTTCTGCTTATTCTGATCTCTCTTACTTGCTTAGATCCTCTTTTTGCCTTTGATTTTGAGAAACATCTCAAAGCCTCCTATGAAGGGAATATGGGCGCTCCCCCTCAAAATCATTCCCAAGAAGAAGATCCCATTTATTGGGGACAAGTCCCGGTGTGGCCTAAAGATGAAAATAGACGCACAGACGATCCCCAATTTTCAGCTCACCGGGGAGGACTCATTTCTTACACCAATTTATTTTCAGGACGAACGATGTTTCTCATTATGCCCGCAGTCCCTGCTGAACATCTTGAAAAAGGAGAAACAAAAGTTCGATTTTTAACCAACTTTTCTTCGGTATATCAAGTACACGAAGAAAATGGCTACGCGATCAACGCAGACTATGAAATCACAGAAGTCACTGCTGTTATTGCCCACCAACTCACTGAAAAAATAGAATTAGAAGCGCTGTTAAGAAGTTTTCATCTTCAAGCCGGTCGAGCCGATGAGGAGCTCAATGATTTTCATGACTTTTTTGGTTTTCCCAAGGGAGCTCGAGGCAAAGCTATCTCTGACCAATATTCAAACACTTTTTCTAAAGATGGAAAAACAATTTATGAAACCAAAAAAAATAGATTAGGCTTAGGAGACATGGTTTTTTTAGTAAAACTTAAAGCCAAAGATGAAATAAAAAATATTCCTGCTGTTTCTGTCCTTCTGGCGCTTAAAGCCCCCACGGGAGATCGCTCTTTAGGGTATACTTCTAAATCCTGGGATCCAGGACTGGGAGCGGCTATGTCTAAGCAACTCACTAAAGATATAAAAGCACATCTTAATATTGGCGTAGCTCTTCCCGGTCATTCTCCCGATATAGATAAACTCACAGCCGTATATTCCAGCATGACGGCACTGGAATATTACATTAACAAATGGCTCTCTGTTGTGCTTCAAACCAATTATTCCACAAGCCCTTTTGCGCGCTATAATTTTGATGGGGTCAACGCTGATAGCTTTACCGGTGGCATTGGGTTTCACATTCGCCTTCCCAACCATCTTCAACTTCACATTCATTTTACGGACGAATTTTACAATGGCGGCGATACAGATTACGTCTTTGGATTTGCCATTGATCTTTGGTCTTTCAAAGATAAGAAATAAGCCCTACTTCATTTCTGACTTTCCTTCCAAGTTCATCCATTGAATATCCATGGAATCTTGGCGCGAAAATGTAAAAATAAATTTAGGTTCTACGCTAAAAATTTGGTTATTTTGGCGAAATGCGAAGGCAATTTCATAGCGCGTGCCCACCTCTGGTTTTTGCCTTAAGGCAAGCTTTTCAATCCACACGGTTACATTCCCTTGCGAATCAGTGCTAAATTCCTTAAAAAGCTCCCGGTCATTGGGTGTTTCATAGAGTTTTTCATTCCTAAACCAACGGCCTTTAATTTTATACGCTTTAAAATAAAAACCTTCAATCGTCCGAGGATCAACATCCGTTTTAAATTGCAGACGAGCCTGAGCCAAAGCTTCATCATAAGAAATCTTAATCTCTGAAATATGAGCGCGTATTAACACAGGCCGCCCTTCCATTTCTCTGTCATCCTTTTCGTGCAAATCAGGGCGTTCAATTTCAACCGGCGCCCCCCACGACTGATCGATTTTAGGAATATGCTTTCCCTGAGTATGAAGCTCATAATAAATATGTTCCTTGGGCGCTAAAAGAAGCATCACGGTTAAGAGCCTCCATTGAAAAGCCGATTGATGGTGAAACTCTGAGAGTAAACTTGCTCGTATTTTGCGATCGGGCTCATTTTTAATCTTTTGGAAATAAGAGACCATCTCGTGGGCATCCTGCATAATTCTAATTTTTTCAATGGAGGAACGGACTCGAAAAAGTCCAGAAAGATAAGTCCACTTATTAATCCACCGGAGTCTCTTTTGAGCCGAGTCCCACTCTGTTGAATCCACCCCAAAGGCTTTGGCCAGCGCCAGCCAAAGCTCATCATCTGTAGTATTGAGAATGTGATCAACAGCTCCCAGGTAAAATCGAATCTCTAACTGCAGAGACATTTTTTCGTAATCTTTTTCTAAATCATATTGCCCTTCATCAAAAAATTGCGGATCTTGTAAAATATGCTCTGTCATTTGAAAATACTCTCTCAACTGATACCCATAGGCGTGCCGATCGGTAATAAAAAAAGCAATTTGAACCACAGGATCTTTGCTTTCTTTGGTATTCACGGGATCATCCATTTCAAGTGTTGTATCTACAAAGTAATCCATGCTTTCATCTCGGCCATGAAACACATTTCCTGTTTTAATTTCGTTATGGCTCATGGATTTAAAAACGTGATTGATCCCCTCCCCGTCTCGAATAGTCACTAAAGAATTATCCAGCTGAAAACTCTTTTGGTGGTGCCAAATAATCAAATTATAATTTAAATTAAATTCATTTCGCTGTGTGCGCGTGTCTTTCGTATACAGAGGAGAAGTTCTAAAATCTCCCAAAACAGCGCTTTCATAGGCCGCAATGCCTTCCGAAGCACGCATATCATACTCATAAGTCGCATCAAATAGTTTAATGTCCGAAGAACCCACCTCAATTCGAAAAGGCACAAGGGATACCGAAAGATCAGAACCGAAAAAAACACCTTCAACCACATCCACATTCCCTTTTATTTTGCCTCCAATCAAATACCCCTGCGTGGAAAGATTCGAGAGCCTGATCTTGGCAAAATTTCCATTTTTTTCTTTTAAAATGGTAATCCGAACAGCCCCGCGTTTATAAAGATTTAGTCCAATGTTGCTTGCGAAAATACTTCGTTCCCATCCCACCCCCGTGGGCAAAAAAATCCCTCCCATTAAGGTATAGCTAATAATTTCTCCAGGCTCCATTCGGGCAAATTCATGAACACTTAAAGGCAAATGAAAAGGCGTTTGAATAACATTAAAAATATCTTGGTAGCGGGCAGAAAATTCATCGGAAGGTGAACGGAAAAAATTAAACGCCGCATTAAACGTACCATTCACGACATCATAAATATATTTTGCGCCAAACCAGCGGCTCATGGCTCCATGCCAAAGGTCTAAATACCAAGGATCATTGGGGAGCATCACCGAAGGCGCATATCCAATTTTGAGTTTATTATCATACTGGCGGATATTGACAAAATCATATCCATGCTCCGCGCCAATCGCGGCATAGAGCGGAAGACCTGCCACATCCAAGGAAGCGCCCGGGGCCACAACTCCCTTAACACCGAAAACATCCAATACCGTGTAAGTTCCGTCCTCATTGTCATAAACTTTTCGTCGGACTTGGCCAATAACCGTACTAGTGTCTCCTACGGGAATTCCAATATTATAGGTTGCAATACGATCAAAAAGCTCATCCGAAAGATCCTCATACGCCCTATTGCTAAATCCAATGAGGAGATCTCTGAGATCACTAATCTCAAAATGAACTCCTTTTTGCTCTTCAGTG
>JACPST010000006.1 GCA_016193165.1 Deltaproteobacteria bacterium | reverse complement strand
AACCGAACTTATAAAAATCTCTGGCTTCCCAAAAATCCTTGAAAAATCTGCCCTCGGAGTAAATGCCGTCGGCATGCCCATCTTGATCAAGGACTCATTAAGCTCATACCGTTTTTTAAATGTGAAGGTAGGCAAATAAATAAAAACGGATTCAAAACGAAGTAACCCTCTCCATCTATTGAATGTATCTAGGGTTAGTTCTTTTTCGATAGCGCTTAAATTCTCCTTCTTAGGAAGTAAAATAAGCATGGATAAGTCCTCCCCTTGATAAGGCACCTCAAGAATCTGTACGGCTTCTGTTTCAGCATACAGAAATTTAAGTTCCTTCTCTTCTAATCTCATCATGGAAACTTTCATGGCTTTATTTGGGCTCATTCTAAACTCTTCTTCTTTTGTCTCTTTTTTATCAAAGGGAGTCAGCCATAGCCCTTTAAAATAAATGGCATTGGTAAGAACAAGTTGGGTTAAGTTAGTAAAATCTTCTGGCTTAAAAAAGTTTAAAATTTTATGATTTGTTTTCCCTTCAATCCATGTATTGATTATTTTGGCTGCCTTTGCTCCATCTCCAAAATGAACCTCTTTGGCCTCTCCTCCGTAAAACTTTCTAACACGGTCTTGATACGTTTTAAGGAGCTTGAGTCCCTGTTGAACCCACAAAGCATTGGCCATGTGAAGTTTGTATTTGGCTTTTTTTTTATTTAACTCAGCATAAAGAGTGGAAAACGTTGATCTTAAAAGAGCAGTATCTTTTGGAAAATGAAAAACATTTTGAATTTCCTCAGCTGTTTTGCCCTGGGCTCCCTCAATCATCATGGCAAAGGCAGCTAAAATACTAAAAGGTGAAAAAAAGAGATTTCCTTTTTCTTCCCCCCCTAGCTTCTTATATACATCAAACGTAAAACGATTATTTGCTTCAGTCAAATCATATTGGGTTGAGTTCATCGTTGCCTTCCTTGTTTTAGATGGCGCCCCCGGGGCAGCCAAACTATCCAGAATTATGGCACAAACCAAAAAGGCCATCAAAAGGCCTCCACCATATCTCTTTGCTAAGTTCATTAAATCTTATTCTGCAAAATCTCCCCTTTTAAATGCAAGACAAAAAAAGGGAGATGCGATCTTCTTCTTTTCAAGCATGTGAGAGTTTTCAAGATTTTCTACTTCAACCTAACCTTTAATAAAAACAAAACATCGTTTTTTAAATTTGCTTTCACCCAAGCCTTCTGTTTTTCACCTAAAAGTTCACCCATCCTGTACCCACTTGTCTGTGAAAATATCCTAAATCTTATGGAAAATAAAAAGGGCGCCCCGTTTTATACGAACGGTAACCTTTCTCTCTGTCATTTTATTGCTCAAGCCATGAGAACTGTAGCGAAGAGGTTGATTTTTTAAGGCATAAAGAAGGCCAGAAGTTGTTACGATGGCTCCTTTAGAATCCTGGGGCAGTAAAGAAAGTAAATCCCCTTTTTTTCCAGGGATAACACTATCGCTTTGGGTGAAAAAGATTTCAAAATCATGGCTCACCATTTTAGCCGAAATCGTTTTAGGAATTTTGGTGAGAAGCATAAGCGCTGCTAAGGAATGATCCGGCCTGCCCCCTATCGTTCCAAAAATAATAATTTCTTTTGGTTTCTTGGATAACAAAAGATCTAGGGCCAACTCGCCATCGGACTTATCTTTTTGGGCAGGATAGCGATGGCGGCGGGCTTTTTTAAATTTCTTTAAGTTTCGAAAAGAAAGTGAATCCAAATCCCCCACAATATGATCGGGTTGAATTCCCAGCTTCAGCGCGTTGAGCGCCCCATGATCTGCCGCAACAACGACATCCGCCTTTTGCGCAAGAGTAATAAGCCTTCGTGTTTTCTTCAGTTCCCCACCTAAAAAAAGAACGCCATACATGATATCATTATCTTTAAAGAAAGTTTAAATTAAAGGGAAGACATTTTTTTGAGACTTTCTGCGAGTTTTTCTTTTTTGGACTTAAGTTCTTGGAAGCGGTCTTTTTCTTTCTGAACCACATCCTTGGGAGCACGCTCGACAAACGCGGGAGTTGAAAGCCGGCTGTCTAAATGGGTCATATCCTCTTCTACTTTGGCCAATTCCTTTTGAAGACGTTTCTTTTCTTCTTCCACATCAAAAAGTTCTGTCATGGGAATAAAGAGCTCTCCAAATTTCAAAGCCGCCCTGATAACATTTTTAGGATCTAGAGACTCTGTTTGCCACCTCATCTGAGAAAGCTTTGCTAAGCTTTTGATCGACTCCGAATAAGAATTTAAAAGACTCCCATTTTTCTTTTCTTTAAGAACGATCGTCACGGAAATAAATTTTGAAGGAGAAACATTATTTTCTCCCCGAATATTTCGAATCTGAGAAACAAGATCAATCATCATCTGCACTTCTTTTTTTGCTTTGGAATTTACCCACTTGGAGTGGAATTTTGGAAAAGAGGTGATCATAATACTTTTCTCATTTGAAAGCGGCAGTTGATGCCAAAGTTCTTCCGTGACAAAGGGCAAAAAGGGATGCACGAGTTTTAAGAGTTCTTTTAAAATAAACATCATGATGTGCTGCGCTTCATCTTTTTGAGAGGGATCTTTTAAAAGGGGTTTAACAAGTTCGATGTACCAATCACAAAACTCATGCCAGGTAAAATGATAGACGGTATGAGCGGCTTCATTTAAACGATAGTCTTCTAAAAATTCGTTTTGGTAGACAAATTTTTAGAAGAAGAAACCTCTTTGAAATTAAAATTGGATTCCAGATTCATTCGCGCAAATCGTGTGGCATTCCAAATTTTATTAATAAAGTTTCTGTACCCCGCAACACGTTCTTCTGCCAATTTAATGTCTCGCCCTTGTGTGGCCAGCGCGATCATTGTGAACCTGAGCGCATCGGCTCCATATTTTTCAATCGTATCTAGAGGATCAATGACATTGCCTTTGGATTTACTCATTTTTTGCCCTTGGGCATCCCGAACCATGGCGTGAAGATAAATAGATGCAAAGGGGGGCTTTTTCATAAAGTAAATCCCCATCATCATCATCCGAGCTACCCAAAAAAATAAAATATCAAATCCTGTCTCCATGACGGTAGAAGGATAAAAGGTTTTTAAATCTTTGGTTTTCTGAGGCCATCCTAAAGTCGAAAACGGCCAAAGCGCCGAACTAAACCAATGCCCCCACCAAATTTGCCGAGAGATGCACCAATCTTTAATATTTTCCATCCAATTAAAATAGGTTTTTGCCCACCCTTCAGGAATAATTTTGACTTTCTTTTTACGAACCACATCCATCGCGGGCTTGGCCAAAGGCTTGGCTTTGACAAACCACTGAGTCGAAAGCATGGGCTCCACAATCGCTTCACATCGGTCGCAGTGTCCTAGAGTTACCGTATAGTCTTCTTCTTTTTCTAAAAGAGCCTGCGCTGTTAAATCTTCTAAAATTTTTTTTCGGGCTTTAAAACGATCTAGCCCCTGATAGACTGCCCCTGCATTTTCGTTCATTCGTCCTTTTTCATCCAAAACAGAAATCATAGGAAGACTGTTTCGCCGCCCTAATTCAAAATCATTAAAGTCGTGACCGGGAGTAATTTTGACAGCCCCTGTTCCAAACTGAGGATCAACTGCTTTGTCCGAAACCACAGGAATTTTTCTTTGAACCAGGGGCAAAAGAATTGTTTTTCCAACCAACGACTGATAGCGCTTGTCTTTGGGATGAACAGCCACTGCTGTATCTCCCAGCATCGTTTCAGGACGCGTGGTGGCCACAATCATAAAACCACTTCCATCTTCTAACGGATATTTTAAGTGCCAAAGTTTTCCGGATTTTTCGATGTGATTGACTTCCAAATCTGAAAGCGCTGATTCACAGCGAGGACACCAGTTGATGAGATAATTTCCCCGATAAATGAGTTTTTCTTTGTACAAAGATACAAAAACTTCCCGCACCGCACGGGACAACTGCTCATCCATCGTAAAGTGCTCACGACTCCAGTCACAAGACGCGCCAAATCGCTTTTGCTGAGTCAAAATAATGCGCCCGTAATTTTCGCGCCACTTCCAAACTCTTTCTAAAAATTTTTCTCGTCCCAAAGCGTGGCGACTTGTGTTTTCTTTTAAAAGCTCTTTTTCAACGACGTTTTGAGTCGCAATGCCTGCATGATCCGATCCCGGAAGCCAAAGCGTATTAAACCCCTGCATTCGTTTCCAACGGATCAATACATCTTGAATAAAGGCCGTAAGCGCGTGCCCCAGATGAAGCGCCCCTGTGATATTGGGCGGGGGCATCATAATGACAAAGGGACGTTTTTTGGAGCTGGGATTGGCCTTAAAATACCCCTCTTCCATCCAGAATTGATACCATTTTTCCTCAATTTCTTTAGGCTGATAGGGTTTGTCTAATGAAATGTGAGCAGTCATAATTTTTGTCATCGTAGCAAAACAAAAGATAGGCCGCAACGACAATAAATTGGCGATTTTAAGCCAAATCTGTGACGTTTTACTCTTTGACTTCGCCTTTGGACAAATTTGACAAAGGGCATCAAATGAAGTATAAGTATTTAGAATTATTTCTATTTCTCATATACCCTCAAAATGTTTTCATGGCTTATAGAACGTTGGCACAGAATATGAAGAAGAAAAAAAGTGTGATCCACAATATCCTTCTAGTTGGACTTTCACAAACACTGCTCAAAACCATTAAACCCGATCTTGAAAAACAAGATTTTATTATTCACCAAGAAAATAATCTCCAAAACGCCATTAGGCTTATTCCCAAATTAGATATTTGCTTGGTGCTCTTTGACCAAGACACGTATGCTTCTGAGAGCATCGAATTTGTTAAACAATGCGCGGACGTTATCACACATCCTTCTGTGGTTGTGATGACAGAAAATCAAAGTATTGAAAATATACGCTCCCTTTTTCGCACCAAAGTCCATGACTGCCTCGTAAAACCTTTTAAACTATCTTTTCTTCTAGATTCGATCAAACGAGGACTTGCTCATCGAAAATCTCAAATCTATGGGATTAAAGATCCTCTCACAGGGCTTTATAATCGCTACGCCTTTAAAGAAATTTTGCGTCAAGAAATCGATCGTGCTCAACGCTACGAACGACATTTGTCCTTACTCATGATCGATATTGATTATTTTAAAAGAGTCAATGATCTTTTTGGCCATCTCATTGGCGATGAAGTTTTAGAAGAAGTGGCTGATGTCATTAAATCTGATTGGGATTTCAAATTATCACACGCCAGGCCGCAAAAGTGATCTCACGCTCATTCACTCCGCCGATCAAGCTCTCTACGCCGCTAAAAAAGAAGGTCGCAACAAAGTGGTGATCTCCGTTCCCTCTTCCTCCAAACCCCACTCCATCACCCCGTAAGTCTGTTTGACCAAAGGGGGGAAAAGCTGTACACTAAGAATATTCTCCTGCCTTAAAAGGTATCGTAAATGAATAAAATTTCTATGCTCATTTTGGATGATGAGCAGTACGTGTTATCGGCCTTAAAAAGACTGTTCCATTCCCCAAAATATGAGGTTTTCACTGCCGCAACTCCATCTCAAGCTGTCGAAATGCTTAAACAATATACAACTATTGGGATTATTATTTGCGACCAAAAATTAGGGGGCGACAAAGGGACAGATTTTCTTTCTCAAACCAAAGTAAAGTGGCCAGATATCTCCCGCATTCTTTTGACAGGCTATTTTAATTCCCAAATTGCCGAAGATTCTCTCTTAAAGGGCGAAGTGTATCGATTCGTTTCAAAACCATGGAATGATGATGATCTTATGATGACCGTTGAAACCTCCTGGCAACGCCACGAGCTTTTAAAACAAAATCGGGAACTCTTAAATCTCATCCGAAGCCAAAATGATCATTTAAAACATCTCACGCTCAATTTAAAACAAGTCATCGAAAATAGAATTGAAAAAACAGTTCAATCTCAAAAAGCCATTCATGCCAAAAAAATTCAGCTTCAAATCACCCACTCCCTCATTAAAGGCTTAAGCCATGCCGCCAGCTTAAAAGAAATTTTTAAAATTATTGTAAAAGAACTTAAAAAACTTATTCCCATTGACCGAGCCAGTATTCTCGTCCGTCTCAGTCCTCACCATCACACCCTTTTAAATCAAAAGTCACAGATGACCCCTTTTCCTTTAGAAAAACAGGAGCTCATCAAACATGTGTTTGCCCATCCTCTTCCCATTATTACCCACCGGGCTCCTCCTGTTCTTTGGGAAAATAAAAAGTTTGCTTCTTACTTTATTTTTCCTCTCATGGATGAGAACAAAGAAGAGCCCAGCTGCATGGCCACATTAAATCTGGCCAGTCGAAAGCCTCAAGCATTTTCCGATGAAGATATTAAAAAACTCTCAGATATCGCAAGCCCCATTGCCATTGCGATTGAAAAAATGAAACTCTTAGAAGTCATTGAGCAAGGATCCAGACAATGGGAATCCACATTTGATGCCATCAGTGATTTGGTTACCGTTATTGATAAAGATTTCAATCTTCTCAAAGCCAATCGGGCCACCGAAAAAATCACACATCAAAGGGTGGAAAATGTTATTGGTAAAAAATGCTATGAAGTTTTAGCAGGTCGAAAAACACCTTGCCAAAATTGCCCCGCGTTAGAAAGTTTAAAACAAAACTTCGTTACTTCAGAACATGAGATTAAAGATTTTAAAGATAAAGATTACTTAAGCTGGTCATTTCCAATGCTTGACGCCAAAAATAAGATCCGCTCTCTCGTAATGTACTACCGAGATCAAACAAAGCACTCTCACCTGTTTCGCCAACTCATCCAATCTGAGAAAATGGCAGCCATTGGGCACTTGGCCAGTTCCCTGGCCCACGAACTCAATAATCCCCTCACAGGAATTACGGCGCTTTCTCAACTTCTCAACCAAGAATTGAACAAAAAAGATCCTCATCTTTCAGATATTTCAGAAATAGAAAAAGCTTCTCTCAGATGTAAAGAGATTATTAAAAATCTTTTAGATTTTTCAGAAAAAACAAAATCTTCTAAAAAAACATGGACTTCTATTAATGATATCCTCGAAGCGACACTTCCCTTGATCCAATATTCCAGGGAGGCCAAACAGCCGATTCGTATTTTAAAACATATGGCAGAGCCGCTTCCCAAAATCAAAGCCAATCCCAACGAGCTTCAGCAAGTCTTTTTCAATCTTCTTCTCAATGCCCTTCAGGCTATGCCGGAAGGCGGGAATTTAAGCATCACCACCCATTACGATTCTCAAAAATCCGCGGTCCAAATTAAAATTAAGGATACAGGCATAGGCATTCCTAAAGAAAATATTTCTAAAATTTTTGATCCTTTTTATTCCACCAAAGAAAAAACTCATGGCACGGGACTTGGACTTACAGTAAGCTATGGAATTATTAAAGATCACCAAGGGAAAATTGAAGTGCAAAGCCAGCTGAACAAAGGATCTACCTTTAAAGTGACCTTGCCTATTCAGGAGAAAGCTCATTAATATCTTTGAATCACTTCTTTTAGGGATCATTCAAGGCATCACAGAATTTTTACCGATCAGCAGTGATGGACACCTCGTTATTTTTCAAAACTTGTTGGGCTTAAAAGAACCTGAGTTTTTATTTGATATTTTGCTTCACGGGGGAACACTTCTAGCTACCCTTCTTATTTTTTGGAAAGAAATTTTTACTTTACTTAAAACTCCCAGAGCACTCTTGCTCATCATCGCAGGATGCGTTCCCACAGCCATCATGGGGCTTTTTTTAATCGATATCATGGAACGCTTTTGGACAATGAACATGGCCTGTATCGGACTTTTGATCACAGGAACCTATATGTGGTTTACCCGCTACGTCACAAAAGAACAGCTGGTCATTGAAGAAGCCCTCTTTTCAACCTTAACTCTTCCTAAAGCTTTTTTGATTGGAGCAGCTCAAGGACTGGCTCTTTTTCCAGGAGTTTCCAGATCAGCTCTAACAATCACCACAGCTCTTCTTTTTAAAAGTAGACGAGTGGAAGCTGTGACTTTCTCTTTTTTACTCTCGATTCCTTCGATTATTGGCGCGATTGGCCTAAAACTTTATAAAACACCTCATCTTGAACTAAACTCTATCCCTATGGCCGCTGGTTTTTTAAGCGCGTTTGTTATCGGTATACCTTCGCTCAAGATTCTCATCAAAATCGTTCGCCAAGGGTGGTTTTTTAAATTTAGTTATTACTGTTGGGCTGTGGGCATTGCGGGACTTATCGCCGCTTATACTCTTCTATGAGCCCCACAATTCTCATTATCGATGATGAACAAATTATTACACGCGCGCTCAGCCGCGCATTTTTAAAAGAAGGTTTTCAGGTCATCACGGCTTCAGATGGGCAAGACGGGCTTCAAAAAATTACAGAGCAAAATCCTGCTCTCATCTTACTGGATATCCTCATGCCCAAACTTTCTGGACTTGAACTTCTAGAACAAATTCGCCAATCCCGGATTATGACGCCGGTGATCCTCATGACCGCCTATGGCGATGCCAAAACAGCCGCCAAAGCCAAAGAGCTTGGAGTCTCTGCCTATCTCACCAAGCCTTTTAATAACATTGATGACGTCATCTCTGCTGTCAAAAAATGCCTCGGGTCATGATTGACCTCGGATTTAAAATCAACTATTCTTATTTGTTTTCCAAGTTATGGCAGAACGACATCTTATTATAAAAGGGGCGAGACAAAATAATCTCAAGAATCTGGATCTCGAAATCCCTCACAACCAGCTGACGGTTGTAACAGGGGTGAGTGGATCGGGTAAATCATCTTTGGCCTTCGATACGATTTTCGCGGAAGGACAAAGGCTCTACATTGAATCCTTATCCACCTATGCCCGGCAATTTTTAGAGCGGGCTCAACGCCCCGATGTCGATCTCATTAAAAATATTTCTCCAACCATTGCCATTGAACAAAAAAATACGGTTAAAAATTCCAGGTCCACCGTCGGAACATCTACGGAAATCTATGATTATCTGCGTCTTCTTTTTGCCAAAATTGGAAAGATTCAATGCCCCCATTGTCACATTCCCATTAAAAAAGACACCATTTCAAATATCGTCGATTTTACGCTTCAAAAATGTGCTGATCAAAAAATTTTAGTCCTGGCCCCTTTTTCCTTAGAAAAAATAAACCACCCCCTTCTTATTAAAACCTTAATCAAAAAGGGATTTACGCGGGCTTTTTTAAATCACACGATTGTTGATCTTGTGAGTTCTCAGGCACCAGAGACTTCCCTGGGAAAAAGCCAAGAACTCTTTATTGTTTTAGACCGGCTCGTCGTGAAAGAATCCATTCGACCTCAGCTGACAGATTCTTTAGAAATTGCGTATCAAGAAGCCCGTGGCCGCGCGCTGATTTACGATGAAAAAGAAAAGTTCCACAAATTTTCTATTTATCTTCGCTGCAGCCAGTGTGACCTGAGGTTTCCAGAACTTCTGCCCTCTTTTTTCTCCTTTAATAATCCCTATGGAGCCTGCGGCCACTGCAATGGCTTTGGAAATAATTTGATCATCGACGAAGAGCTTGTGGTTCCCAACCAAAATGTGAGCCTGGAACAAGGGGCCATTGACCCTTGGACAAAGCCAAGTCTTAAGCGGTGGCACAAACGTCTTTTAGAATTCGCGCAAAAAGAAAAAATCCCGACTCAAGCCCCCTATAAAGACTTAGGGGCTGAGGGCCGCAAAAAAATATTTGAAGGAACCAAAGGATTCAAAGGAGTTTTAGGTTTTTTTAAACAGCTTGAAAGAAAAAAATATAAGATGGCCATACGTGTTTTTTTAAGTCGGTATAAAAGCGCTTTTACCTGCCCCAAGTGTCAGGGCAAACGTCTACGACCTGAAATTGATTTTGTAAAAATAAAAGATAAAACGATCGCGGACATTTTATCAAAGAAATTTTTTAATACGTTAGAGCTGGCCCCTTATGAAGAATCTGTCTCCAAAGAAGTCTTGAGACAAATTAAATCGCGCCTCTCTTTTTTAGATAAAGTCGGGGTAGAATATTTGACTTTAGATCGGCTCACCAAAACCCTCTCGGGAGGAGAAGCGCAAAGAATTAACTTGGCCAATCAACTCGGAGCCGCACTCATGCAAACGACCTATGTTTTAGATGAACCCAGCATTGGACTTCACCCCAGAGACAATAAACGCTTGATTGAACTTTTAAAAAGCCTTCGGGACTTGGGCAACACGGTTATTGTGGTTGAACATGATCCCGATATTATTTCTCAGGCAGACACTATCATTGAACTTGGCCCTGAAGGCGGAGAAAAAGGAGGAAATCTCCTCTATCAAGGAAGTTTTAAAGAGTTTTTAAAACAAACCACGCTCACCGCTTCTTACTTAACCCAAAAAGAGCTCATCCCCATTCCTCATACCAGACGCAAGGGCAGCGGGCACATTGTAAAATTAAGTGGAGTGACT
>JACPST010000005.1 GCA_016193165.1 Deltaproteobacteria bacterium | reverse complement strand
CTTTTAAAATTCCTGCGGTTCTTAAAAGGAAGGTGAACAAAGACGCCTTTGGTTATGACTTTTTTTTACCTGAAGGAGTTGGAGAACTTGAGCTGATTAAAATGATGCAATATCTTCAGCGAAAAGCACAAGGAGAAGAGGTGGGCGACTTTTCCTTGTATAAGGGTTTGGTGGGCATTCCTGAACAAGTCACCCGAGAAGCCAGTGAAAATTTAGATGGGACAGATGATGAGGATTCCAATTGTCCTCCCATTATGACCCATGATCAGAGCGCTGTCGTACGAGAAGAAGAAAAAGTTTCCGAAGAAAAATTGGCTGAGTTGTGGGAGAAAGCGTTAACCGAAATGCCTAATGTGACTACTGAAGAAGAGTTACAAAATCCACAAAAAAGAGACATACTGAAAAAATGGCAGGAGCGGCAGAAGCAGCAGGAAGTGTGGAATAAATTAATAGAGATTGGTTCAGATAAAGTCGTAGAAAAATTAAAAAGCATTATTTTTTCTTCCGCTTCTCCTCGAACAAGGGCAATGGCTTTCAGGGCTCTTTTTAAAATTCTGGATGAGAAAAATGACAGAGAAGGACTTATGAGTTTATTAGAACAGGGAATTTTAGATTCTACTTTAGCAAAGTCCGCTTATGGTTACTTGGGGAACTTGTATGCATCTTATGAAAGTTCACCTTCTCAGAGAGACAGAATTGAAACAATCATTTCAGGACAACTTTGGAGCCAAACAACTCCTGATGCTATTTCATTTCTTTTATCTCATCATTCAAGCGTTACTACTTTAAATCAACTAAGAGCTATTCCTGCGCTGGATAACTATTTAGCAACGATATCCCTCCGGACAGATCAGCCGGATTTGTCAGGAATAAATGATGATGTCTTTTCTTATCCTGATAATAGTCCAGATAACTTAATGCGATATTTATTAATGGGAATTCAGAAAAGATTAAGAATCGGTGGGGGAGGTTATGTAAATTCTGCTCCAAAGAATACGAATGAAGAAAACGAAGAGAGTTCTCAGCTCTTTTCTCCCACGAGCGATGATCTTCAGTTTGTCAACCAAGCTCTTCCTGTGATTGTAAAGCATCTTTCTTGGATTGATAGTCAACAAGCTTTGGAACAATTACTTGAATCTCCCTTTGTAGTAGAAACATATAAAGTAAAAATAAAAGAACGGATTCGACAGCTTATTGAAATTAAAAAAACTAAGCTGAATCAGGAGCTAGATCAGGTCAATAGCCGTTAATTTATTCAATGACTATTGCGTAAGGCTAACTGGTGCTGTTTTTGATAAATTCGGTAAGATAGAAGCGAGTCAAGGACGGTAGTTCTACACGTGTGCCATTAAAAAACCAAGTGGGCTCATTAAAGGGGCCTAGTTCTAAATCAAAAACATCCCCATTAGAATCTTCAAATTTCCCCGGTGGACGAGGAATGCCTGTCTTTGTGAGCGGTGGAACTTTTTTATTGGGGGTAAAAAGTCCCCCTGAAAGCGTATGGAACGAAATTTCAATTTGTCCTGGCTTTACAAAGGTTACAACCAGTTTTAAATTATTTCTAAATACTAAAAAGTCCGCATCGGTTTGAGCAATCCCATACACTTTAATCGTTTGACGGGTGTCTTGACGTGCTTGATTAAAATTTATGGCATAAGTTTGGAAAAGAGCGCGAAGTTCTTTTAAAAAAGAGAGTGTGTGATCTTTTAATATTTTTTCTTCATTTAAATGGCCAAAAGGATCAACTTCTCCTTTTTCTTGAAGCTCTAATTCTGCTTTTGCTAACTCTTGCAGCCACTTTAATGATGTCATTGTTAGATTCCCTTCTTGATTTTTTATGTTTTTACGATACCTTACGTTTAATTCTAGAGAAAAAATAGCTCTTTTGTCAACAGATTATGGTAGGAAAATGACTATTTTCGAAGCTTTAACGCTTTCCAATGTTTTGTTTATCGATGTGCGTACCCCTCTGGAATTTTTGGATGGCGCTATTCCATGTGCCGTCAATATTCCTCTCTTAAGCAATGAAGAACGAGTGGAAATTGGAACGCTCTATAAACAAAGGGGGGCATTTGTTGCTCGCGAAAGAGGATTGGAACTTGTTTCACCCAAATTTCCCTCTCTTTATCAAGAAGTGAAGGCGATAGTTCAAGGACGAAAACCCATTATTTATTGTTGGCGCGGCGGGCTTCGAAGTTTAACGGTGGCTACGATTTTGGAGTTGGTCGGACTTGAAGTTTTTGTCATTGAAGGAGGATATAAAAGGTATCGAAATGAAGTTTTGCGAGTTTTAAATACCCCCACTCCCTTTGAGCTGATCACCCTTTATGGTTTAACCGGGAGTGGCAAGACACGTCTTCTCCAAAAAATGAAAAAAGAGGGACTCCCCGTCATTGATCTTGAGGCGTTGGCGTGCCATCGCGGATCTCTTTTGGGACAAGTTGGAATTCATACCAGACAAAATCAGAAAAACTTTGAAGCGCTCCTTTATGAAAAAAAAAAAAAA
>JACPST010000004.1 GCA_016193165.1 Deltaproteobacteria bacterium | reverse complement strand
GGAAAGTAAAAAAGTACCCCTTCCAAAACAAGGAAGCTTAGGGGGCACCCTTCAATTTCAAATCAAGGATACAAAAAACATCTCCCTAGATTTTAAAAATACTGAACTTCAATATGATGCCATGCTCTTAAAACTAGACGGCCAAGCCAAATTAGACCCCCAGCCTTCCATAGATCTTCATCTTTCAACCAATACCTTTGCCTCAGACATTTTAAAACCTTACCTTGTCTCCTTGCCTGTTCATTTTAAAGGCAACATATCTTTACCCACCTTAACTGTGAAAGGAAATCCCCTAGATCCTTCTCAGCTCAATATTTCAGGGAAATTCTTAGCTCAGGAAGGAACCTTAGAGCTAACTCCCAAACTATTAAAAGACAACCCTTGGCTGCTGGCCGGCCCCATGAAGGTTTCAACAGAAGCTTCTTTTGAAATTTCTCAAAAAAAACTACTCGCTCTTGAGCTTTCTGCCCATGCTGATTTAACCCCCACAACAATTCAATTTGAAAAACAATTTTCAAAGCCTCAAAATGTAAAATGCGTCCTAGATTTAAAGGCCGACCTTAAAAAAGACGTTTTTTCCATTTCAAAGCTCACTTTTATTTTTCACAACTTTGCCACAGCACTTCAAGGCACGATCTCTCCTTTTTCTTCTGAAGATCGCATCTGTCAATTTACGATTAGCACAGATCCCTTTTCTTTATCCGAATGGAATCAATTTTTTCCAATGATTCACAATAAATTTAATGGAGAGGCCGAGCTTAAAAATCTAAAGCTCTCCTTCCCAACAAAAAGTCCCAAAGATTTTTCTGTGTCTGGGGCTTTAAACTTGAATCAAGTTACCGGAGAAATCCCAGAAAAACTTTTTGAGACTAAAAAATTTCAAATGCAAGGGCCTTTTTTAATCAATTTAAAAAGCGATTTAGAATATACCCATAAAAAAATAAAAAAATTAAACGCTGAGGGAAGTATTAATTTTACAGAAACAAAAATTATCCTTCCAAAAATATTCAACAAAGAAAGCAAAATCCCTCTTCAGCTGGAACTTAAAATTCAATCTAAAGAAGATAGCCTTGCCATTGAAAAATCAAAATTTACTCTAAAGGACCTTACTTTTGATCTTACAGGACAAGCCACTCACCTATCTCAAAAACCAAACTATGATTTACACCTCATCACTTCCCCGCTCTCCTTTCAAGATCTTACAGAATTTTTACCTCCGCTAAAAGACAACGGACTTTCTGGAAATGCACGGATGGAAGCTGATATTAAAGGAATTTTTTCTGAATCGAAAGATCCCATTACCCTTGGATTTAATGTCACCTCTACAGAAATTAACTACAATCCTCCTGCCAAACCAGAATCTGAAAACAAGGAAAAACCTACTGAAAAACCAAAAACCGTAAAATCCGCTGAACCTTCTGCTCCTGAAAATCCTCTTTTTAAAAGACTTGTTGTTAATGGACAACTGAAAGTAATCAAAGCTTCTTATAAAACCTATAAATTCTGGAATCTAGAAGCCCCTCTTTCCTATAAAAATAAACACTTAAAGATTGATCCTTTAAAGTTTGACCTCTATGATGGAAAATTTAAAGCCTCTACACATATTGATTTTAACAAAAAAGATCCTCTCACTCAGATTGAAACATCTCTACAAGGATTTAACTTAGAAAAGTTTTTTGCTTCTCAAAAATCAAAACTTTCTGAAAAACTCACCGGCACATTAGAAGCAAATCTCAAACTCTCTTTATCGGGCCTAGCAGGAGAAAAAATTAAACGCACCATCGCAGGAAATGGAAAAGCCATGGTCAAAAAAGGTTATTTTAAAGTTTTTAATCTCTCCGAAGCCTTGGCTGGCATTCCTGTATTGAGTAAAATTGCTCCCGGTTTTAATATAAGCGACGACTTTGAATTTCTACAATCTACGCTCATTATCAAAGATCAAAAACTGATTACCCCTGATATTTTACTCAAAGGACAAAATCACCTTTTAAAATGCCAAGGTACGTTTGGGTTTGCAACCGCCATGGATGGAAGCTTAGATTATAAAGGAAGTTATTATTTATCCAGAACAGAAGACCTTCGAAAACAAATTCCTTTTACGGTTGGAGGGACCGTCTCTAAACCTCAAGCTTCAGTTGATGCTGGAAGACTTCTTCAAAATAGCGTTACAGACATCTTTGAACAAATTCTAACTCCCAAAGGAAAAACCGCCCCGCCTGAAGAAAAAGAAGAAGAGAAAGATCCTTCGGCGGAGCCTGTCCCCGACTCCGATCGGGGAACTCAGGATGACACAGAACCCAATAGTGGAAATTTAATTGAAGATATTTTAGGAAGCGGGGGAGAAAGCCAGGAAGAAGATTCAACTCCCTAAAGTTGGATATCGAGGATGTCATTGACATCAACTTCAATTTCACGTTGATCTTGCGCCAAACGAAGCTTAACTTTCCCTCGCAATTTATCAGCCGAAAGCCTCACATAATGATCGTAGAGATTGCCTCGATGAAATTTACCACTTTTATCAATGACGATTACCTCTTTTTGAGCCGCCATGGCTTTTTCAATAAGATCAATCATTTTAAATATGGATTTCATATCCCTTCCCTTATTAGCTTAATTTTTTAACAAGAAGTGGCAATACATCCGCAACTCCATTAATTACAAATTGAACCGCAATCACAGACATAATAAGCCCCATAATCCGTGTTAGAATTTTAATCCCTGTCATCTTTAAAAGATTTAAAATCACTACTGAATTGGCCAAAACCAGATAACAAATAATCACAGAAACTAAAATTGCCAAAAGTACCATTATGAGCTTCATGGGAGTTTGCGCTTCCCCTGCTAAAACCATCACGGTTGTAATCGCCCCCGGCCCGCTTAAAATGGGAATGGCCATAGGAATCACGGTAATATCTTCGAGTTCACTATGTTCTTTTTCTTCTTCTGGCGTCGTCTTAGCACCGGTACGCTTTCCATAAAGCATGCCCAACGCAATAGTAAAGAGTAAAATACCGCCTGCAATTTTTAACGCGGCCAAGGTTAATCCAAAATATTGAAAAAGTGCTCCCCCTGCGAGACTAAAAAAGATCAACACACCGAAAGCCACGATGCAGGCTTTTTTAGCAATGGCTTTTTTTGTAGATGAGGGATGTTGAGATGTCAAAGCTAAAAAATGCGAAGAGGCTCCAAAGGGATCTAAAATCACAAACACCCCTGCAAAGGCTCGTATAAAAAGATGAATAAGCGGAATGAGTTCCATAAAAATTATCGTCTTAAAAACTGATACAGCTCTCCAGCTTCTTGAAGAACTCCAAGGACTATCAGGTTCTTTCCTTCAGGCAAAGCAGAAGGTTGAGGGATACGCTGCTCTTCAGGAATAAATCCTTCTTCTAACCACGAAGCATCAACCAGAGTAAAATAAACACACATCAGCTGAACCAACTGCCGCACATTGAGCTTATATTCCGGCCTCTTCTGGTAAGAAGCCAAGAGCTCCTTGAAGCTGCTCTTTTGCCCCTCAAAAGCTAAGTCTAAAGTAGAAACTGCATTCATAGATATTTTGGGCGTCCAAAGAGGTTCCAACTCTTTTTTATCCTTATTATAAAAACCAAAAATAACTTTAAGCCCATAAGAGGCATCTTTAATTTCTTCCACCTTAAATTTTCCTCCAGACACTTCTTTGCCATTGAGACTCTGAAGCGCCTGGGGTAAACGACTTTTCTGCCCCACCCAAATCATGGGACGAATCGTAAAATGAGCTTCGCGATCAGAAATAAAAACAAAATGTGGTACCACCTTTCGATCTGAAAGAGGACTAGAGGCATAAAACTGATTTTGCACTTCCCAGTCAATCAATACACCATCAATATCTCTTAGTTTTTCTAATACGCTCTCAATCACCTTTTCTTGAGCTTCCTGGCGTTTTTGAGAATCCTCGGAATCCAAAAATTCTGGATTTTGGACTTCATATTTTGCGCCATAGCCCACGACCACAAAAACTTGAGGATCTTCCTGAGCAAAAAACGAAAAACTTACAAAAAGACTTAAGACAACAAAGATTTTTTTAAACATGAAGGGATTGTTTATACCTCAGAAAGATTGATTTGGCAATCTATGGAAAATTGGCGTTAGAAATGATACTATACTTTGCGATGGCCAAAAAAACGATTGTTCTCTGCCCCGCGTGTTCCAAAAAAGTGATTTGGGAAGAAAATCCCTATCGCCCCTTTTGCTCCGAACGCTGCCGAACGATTGATTTAGGCGACTGGGCCAGCGAAAAATTTAAAATCCCCGGAGAAAAAGTCAACCCTGATAACCTTCCAGAAGAAGAACAAGAGTCTTCGGAAAAAGAAAAGACCTCCAAAAAGAAATAACCTAATGAGTAAGCCCTTGACCTATCGTACAGCAGAAACAATGTGTTTTTCTAAAGCCTGTTCGCTCGAAGGCACACACCCCATACTGTTTTGCCAAACGACTCCATTTTCCATGCACAGATAAGTCGGGGTTTGGCGATTGTATTTGGCAATAGTGCCATAGACCGTTTGATAGATCTCTTCTCGAAACTGACGAAAATAGCGCTTTTTACCATCTGGCGCTGAGATAAATTCCCCTGCCTTTAAAGGTGTATTTGGAAAACGCTTTTGAGCGATCGATCTCAAATTCGCATTAAACCGAAGCGCTCCTAAACTCACCCAAACAGGATTAAAACGAGAAAAGAGCTGTTCTACCAGCTCTTCATAATCTTTTTTCCAGGTTGGCTCCGCAATTAGGGGATCCAAATGAAAAGCAATCTTATAGCCTGCCTTCTCACATTCTTTTGCAGCCTCTAAACGTTCTTCAAATGAAGCTGTTTTAAAATCATATTTTTGAATATAAGAAGGGGGATTTAATGACCACGCAACCACTGTTTGACCTTTAGGATCACTATTTAAAAGATTTTGAATGCGATCCGACTTTGTTTTAAGCTCTAAAAAAGCTCTCTTTTGACTTGCAAAAAAAGGGATCAAATGCCGACTAAATCCTGTGATCTCATCGAGAGCAAGACTGTCGGCCATCTCCCCTGTGCCAATCCGAATATTTGAAGAAGACAGTGTATCTAAGAGGCCTTGAAGAGCGCTCAGCATCTCCTCGATATTGGCATAGACCACCATGAGGGGAAGATTGGTATATTCCTGTAAAAAACAATAGACGCATTCAAAATGGCAATTAAATGAAAAATCTAAAATAAAATAATTACAACACACTAAATTTTGTAAAGCAGATGTCGATGCCCCGCACTTTTTAACAAGCTTTCCTTTGTTTTGGGTTACCCAAAGATGTTTTTTTCCTTCCAGCAAAGGATCCGAATAACGATCCAGCTCACTCAAAAGTGATGGCTTTTCAGACGTATATTCACAAGGCACATCTGAAAATGTTTTTAAAATATTTT
The DNA here is from genome assembly GCA_016193165.1 of Deltaproteobacteria bacterium. GTDB lineage: Bacteria > Bdellovibrionota > JACOXK01 > 2-02-FULL-40-11 > 2-02-FULL-40-11 > JACPST01. The sequence continues at coordinate 7,120 of JACPST010000004.1, read as the reverse complement.
GAGTGATTGGAGAGTCCTGGACAATAGGATCAATATAAATTTTGGAAGGACGATAATGAATCATGCCATTTTTAAAAGTTCATCTAACTCAGGTCTTAAAGAAGCTTCTTTCATTTTTTCGATCCACTGCTCCAGCTCTTCCTTGTTTTGAAACGAAAGCTTCATGTGGATTTTATTGTCTTCAAAAAACTCCGATGACTCCAAAGGCAAATGTAATTTTTGTTTTAATAGAACAAATCTCGTTTCTAAACTGGACAACATCGGATAGCGCTTATTTTTAAGCCATTGCCTCAGGTTTTGAAGTTTTTGTCTTCCATCGATAGCGGGATTTCGCACAACATGATTTAAGGGATCTACTAATAGTTCTGAGACAGAGGCGCGATCCCTCAAACTAATCTCATAAATCCAAATTAAGAATTCCTTCAGTGTTGAAACTGAAAAATGAACACTGTGTAAAAAAGGAATCACGGTTTTTTGGTCCTGCGCATGAAATTTAAAAAATTCCTCAATGGCATGCGTTGGCAAACCATTTCGAACACTATAGTCTTGAAGAACCGGATCTAAAGCTAAAATGTTTTTATAAAGCTGATAGACGGCCTCAGAAGAGCTGAGCCCTAAAAAAGGCAAATAGCGTTGGATCAAGATTTCTTTAGAAATCTGAAACTCTTTTTCTAGTTTTTGAATGATGACTGCTTTTTCAACAAGATTAAATTTCCGACTAAAAAAATTCTCTTCCACAGCTCTTTCAAAACATTCAAGTAAAGAAACATGATCTTCTAAAATAAAAGCAGGCGCTTGTGTGAAGCCTAAAGCCTGAGCGCACTCTATTCTCCTAAACCCACAAACAATCTGAAATCTCCCCTCTCCCGCGGCTTTAAGATGTACGGGCTGTAAAATACCTTTTTTCTCAATAGAATTTTTAAGAACCGTCAAATCTGGCAGAAAACTAACTTCAAATAGCCTATGGTCTAACTGGATTTTGGAAATAGAAATATCTTCAAATCGCATACGCTCCGACCTATCACAAAAACCCAAAACTCCCAAATGTTTAAATAGCTTGTATTCTTAAGTTATCTTTGTACAATCAACACAACTTTATGTCCTTAAAAAAGCGTTTTTCAGCGCCTCGATTCTTAGCCGGCTATATTTTAATTCCACTGGCTTTTATCATAGCTCGCAGTACAGATTTCTCTTTGAGTATTGGAAGCTTATTTCTGATCCTGGGAGAAACCTTAAGACTATGGGCTAATAGCTATGTGGGACACCGCAAGGTAACGCGGCAAAGAACTGGTTTTCAAACTGGATATCTCATTACTGCGGGGCCCTATGCTTATGTGCGGCATCCTCTTTATACGGGGAGCCTTCTCATTACTCTTGGACTCACAATCATTATTGGATACGGGTGGCTCATCCCTATATCATTGGGAATCATGTTTTATCTTTATCACAAAAAGAGTAATGAAGAAGAAGAAGAATCTCTTGTGGCCGCGTGGCCATCGGAATACATACCCTATCAAAAAACCATCCCTAAATTTTTTCCAACATTTCGGCGATATCCCACCCGACAAGGGAATCCTAGTTTTCAAGGACTTGTGGAAAGCAAGGAATTTATCACAGTGAGCTGGCTAATCACAGCTGTGATCCTCTTTTATTTTCGAATGGACGTCATCACAAAACATCAAACCTTATTTCTATCTGATCCTTGGAAACATAGCATACTGCTTGTGCTATTTTTACTTGTCCTCTCCTATAATGTCCACCAAGGCCTAAAACGTCATCTCCGATCAGCCTGAATATTTCTTTTTGAGCTGATTTGCAATGCGGTGGGAAACTTGAGCTTTGATACGAACAGAGTTTTTTAAATATTTTTTCTCAATCACAAGACCGTTGGCATAAATCAAAGAAAGTGTTTTTTGATCTTCGAGAGGAAGCTTAAGATCGACCGTCTCCACAAAGTTACTCAGTAAAGTTTGAATGTTCGTAAAAAGTGCCTCTAGATTCTGTTCTTTTTCAGCAGAAATCATACAAAAAGGATGCAGTCTTTTGTGACGCAAAAATAGGTGATGATTGGCGGGCAATAGGTCGATTTTATTATACACATGCAAGATAGGTTTTTGATAAACTCCCAGTTGTTCTAAAACCTTTAAAACTTCTTGAGCTTGCTGCTCAAAATCGGGGTGAGACACATCAATCATATGAAGAAGCAGATCCGCCTCCACCACCTCTTCTAGCGTTGCTTTAAACGCTTCGACAAGCTGGACAGGCAGTTTCTTAATAAATCCTACGGTATCGGTCATCAAAACTTTCTGATGATTAGGAAGAAGAAGCTGACGCGTCGTCGGGTCCAGTGTTGCAAACACCTTATCCTCTGCTAAAACTTGAGCTTGCGTCAATGTATTGAGCAATGTTGATTTTCCCGCATTGGTATATCCCACAATCGCCACCACAGGCACTGGGACACCTTGCCTTTTAGATCGATAAAGCTGTCTTGAATTTTCTAACAACAAAAGTTCTTTTTTAAGCGTTGCAATACGATCGCGAATCTTTCGTCGATCGTATTCCAACTTTGTTTCCCCAGGCCCCCGAGTTCCAATCCCCCCTCCCAGTCGCGACATAAAAACCCCATGACCTTTTAAGCGCGGCAGTAAATAATTGAGCTGGGCCAGCTCCACTTGCAGCTTTCCAGCACGACTTTGGGCTCGTTGGGCAAAAATATCTAAAATAAGACCCGTGCGATCAATCACCTTTGCCTCACACAAAGCTTCCAAATTGCCTTGCTGGCCGGCAGATAAATCGCTGTCTATGAGGATCACATCTATATCCTTGGCTTTAACGATCCCGGCAATTTCTTTAGCTTTTCCTTCGCCAACAAAATAAGAGGGTGTAATCCGTTTTAATTTTTGAAAAGTTTCATCAACAACGCGAGCGCCGGCTGTATACGCCAAAAGAGCAAGTTCACGCAAGGAATCCAGCGCCTGATCTCTCGTCTCATCAGCTCTTTCAATACCGACAAGTAGAGCTTTTTCGCCTATGGGCTTTTCAGGCCGCTGCTTTTCTTTTTTGTTTTCCAGGGAATATGTGTGATTCATGTTGAAGAGATTTTTTACTCTGATGGGCTTGAATAAAAAGGGGAACAAGTTTGGGATCAAATTGCTCTCCACTACAACGTACGAGCTCATCATAGGCATGTTGAATGGAAAGTGCTTTTCGATAGGGACGATCGGAAGTCATTGCATCAAAAGCATCCGCAATATAAACGATCCGACATAACAAAGGAATTTGCTCTCCTTTGAGTCCCTCGGGATAGCCTAATCCATCCATTCGTTCTTGATGATATTTCACAATGGGTACCACTTCTTTTAAAAGTTCCATATGCGATAAAATTTCAGCGCTCTGCACAGGATGTTTTTTCATAATTTCAAATTCTTCTTTCGTCAAGTGTCCGGGCTTTAAAAGAATATGCTCAGGGATTCCAATTTTACCAATATCATGCAATAAAGCTCCAAGCTCTAAGGTGAGTAACTCCTCTTGGCTGAGCTTCAACGCTTCCCCAATTAAAAGCGCGTATTCGGAAACTCTTAAGGAGTGACCATGGGTGAAGAGATCTTTTGCTTCCAGAGCCGAGACAATCGATCGAATAGCCTCACGAAAAAGAGTATGAAATTGAGTTTCCAAAACTCTGTATCCCTTCAGTAAAAAAAGAAAGGCGCCCAACAACTCACGCTCTTTTAAGGAATAAACACTCATGAGTTAGAATTCCCCTGTTTCTTTTTTAATTTTAACTTTCAAGCGACAAATGGCTTTGGAATGAATTTGAGAGACACGAGATTCGGTCACATCCAGCACAGAGCCGATTTCTTTTAAATTCATGTCCTCATAGTAATAGAGCGCTAAAACCATTCGCTCATTTTGAGATAACTCCTGAAGGGAATCTTGAATGAGTTTTTGGATATCCTTCACGTTCATTTGAAAATGAGGATTGTTGCTTTTAAATTCTTCAAAGATTCCGATTAAATTTTTTCGGTCTTTGTATGGAAATTGTCGAACATCATCCAGACTCACTACCGATACAGACCGCACCGTACTTAAAAGCTCATGAAAGGAAGAAACACTCATTTTAAGCTCTTTTGCCAATTCTTTGGCGCTGATTTTTCGGCCATGTTTTTGCTCTAAACGCCGATAGGCCTTCTCCAGCACTTTAGATTTTTCCCGAATCGAACGAGGCACCCAATCCTGAGCCCGAAGTTCGTCTAAAATGGCCCCACGAATTCTAAATTCCGCATAGGTTTTAAATTGATTATCTCTGGAAGAATCGTATTTATCGATGGCATCCATAAGCCCAATGACCCCTGAACTCATAAGATCATCTAAATCAATATTGGGAGGAAGCTTAACTGCAATCCTTTGAGCAATAAATCGAATCAGCGGCGTATATTCCAAAATTAAAGCTTGTTTATCTTCCAACGTAAACTCTTTAGGCTTATCTTTTAATTTTATTAAAAGTTCGCTCATCGAACACCTCCCTTTACCCTTTGATATAAGCAAAAGGTATGCCATTCAAATTTATGAATCATTTCACACCGACACCTCTCCTCCAGGATCAGGATTTTGGCAGTTTTATAAAAAAAACGTCAAAAAAATGCCTTTGGAGTCTTTTTCCTTTTAAGCTTTTCCACTAACGTTGTCCGCTTAAGCTTAAGCATTTGAGCCGCCTTATTTTTATTACCCCCCGTACGCGCTAAAGCCTGTTCAATGAGTTCATGTTCCACGTTTGCAATCACACCCGGAAGATCCAGTCCTTCAGGGGGTAAAAAGAACTTATGTCTCGTTCCAGAAGCAGAAGGTCCCGCTCCAGCTGAAGATGAAAAATATTTATCTGGTAAATCTTTGGCAGAAATTGCACCTTGGCCTTTTAAAATGACCAAACGTTCACTTAAATTTTCAAGTTCTCGAACATTACCTGGCCAATGATAATGACTTAAAACGTCTATCACTTCTTTTGAAAATCCACTCACATTCTTTTTCTTCTCCGCATTAAATTTTTCTAAAAAATGAGCCAAAAACAAAGGAATATCTCCTATGCGATCTCTCAAAGGAGGGATAACAATCGGGATCACATTGAGACGATAGTATAAATCCTCTCGAAATCGTTTTTCTTCCACGGCCTGTTCTAAATTTTGATGCGTAGCCGCGATGATACGAACATTGACGTCAACAGATTGGCTCATTCCCACAAGCTCAAATTTTTGTTCTTGAAGCACACGCAAAAGCTTGACTTGAAGACGAAAGCTCATGTCGCCCACTTCGTCCAAAAAAATAGTCCCCTGATCTGCGATTTCAAATCGTCCCTGCCGAGTCGTATTGGCCCCTGTAAAAGCTCCTTTCACATGCCCAAAAAGTTCACTTTCCAAAAGCTCTTCAGGAAGAGCTCCACAATTGACCGCTACCAAAGGCTTCTTCACACGATCACTGTTGGCATGAATTGCCCGAGCAACAAGCTCTTTTCCAGTCCCACTTTCTCCTCGAATAAGAACAGTACTATCGGACTGGGATATTTTTTCAATGAGCTTAAAAACATCCATCATGGCGGGACTCTGCCCAATAATATTTTCAAATTGATATTTGTGCTTCAGTTCCTTCTGATACCAATGATTTTCTTTTTCCAAATGATGATGACGCAGTGCTTTTAACACCAGGTGTTTCAACTCCTCCAATGAAAAAGGCTTGGTTAAATAATGAAAAGCCCCTTTTTGAATCGCTTGAAGAGCCATTTGAGGAGAACCATGGCCTGTCATGGCAATCGTCACTAAATGCGGCTGAAGTTTTTGAGCCCGTTCAATCAAATCCAGCCCACTTCCATCCGGCAATTTTAAATCAATGATCCCCGCGTCATATCGACTCTGACTGAGGGCATAGAGCCCTTCTTTCATAGAGGCAACTAACGTGACTTCAAAATCCTTTTTTAAAAATTTCTCCAGTGCGGAAAAATAAAAGCTTTCATCTTCAACAACCAAAACCCTCCAAAGAGACATAAACCTCCCTTTAGTGTTCAGGTGCATCTTTCACTACTTTTGATGGATCACAGTCTTAATGAGGTAAGAAACACAACTTAGAAATAGTTTACCATAGGCTAACTGGGAGCGTCAAGACGTGCGGGCAAAAATATTTTAAAAAGTGCCCCTTTTTGTCCCAGACTCTCAGCCTTAATTTGTCCGCCATGGTTCTTCACAATCTGATAGCTCACCGCCAGTCCCAAACCGGGGTGCTCCGTCTTATTTTTGGTGGTAAAAAAGGGATTAAAAATTTTAGACAAATTTTGTTCTGGAATACCCACCCCGCTATCATGCACAGTAACGCACACTTGATGGGTGTCTTTGAGGAAGTCTACAGAAACCTCAAGACTTCCCCCTTTTTGCCCTCGATCAAAAATGGCCTGCAGTGAATTTTGAAATAAATTTAAAAAGACTTGGACCAATTGATTAAAATCTCCATAAATTTTAGGAACAAGCTGAAAATGTTTTACCACGGTTAAATTCCTATGACGGATATTGAGCTCAATTAAAGACAACGCCTTTTCAATGCCCTTTTGAATATCCAAAAACTCCCAATCTTCCTCCCTCGATATTCGTGAAAAATAAAGCAAATTTTCTACAATTTGTTTCGATCGAAGGGCCGCAGCTTCAATGGCTTTGATGTCTTCATGCATCGGATTTTGAGATGAAATTTCTGAAAGCAAAATTTGCGCGTAGGCCAAAATCCCTCCCAAAGGATTATTGATCTCATGCGCCACACTGCCTGCTAAAATTCCAATCTCAGCCATCTTTTCCGCTTGAATAAGCTGATCTCGCAGCCGCTTTTCCTCTCCTTGATCACGATAGTATTGAACCACCAACTTCTCCTCTAGAGGCTTGGTTGGAAAAGAAGAGGTCGCGTAAAAAGTTTTCTGAGCTATACTTTTTAAATCAAAAGATTGAGGTTTTTTTCGGGATAAGGCTTCTTTCAGTAAACACCCTTCACAGGGAGCATCTCTTTTTTGAAAGACTTGATAGCATTTTTGCCCCACCAATTCTTGAATTTTCATCCCAGAAACTTGACTATACGCTAAATTAGCACGCACAAT
>JACPST010000078.1 GCA_016193165.1 Deltaproteobacteria bacterium | reverse complement strand
TTCAATGACCACTCTTCCAATTTGAGGAATTTTATAGTGCTTTGTTCCACTCCACACATATCCAAATCCATCATCTCCAATGACGCATCCTGAATGAACCATGACTCGTTTCCCTATTTTTGTCTTCGGAAGAAGTGTGGTATTGGGATAAATAATGCAGTCTTCGTCTATAGAAACATCGTGTCCGATATAGGTCCCTGAATATAGAATAACATTTCTCCCAACTTTTGCCCCTTTTCTAATCGAAACGAAAGGATAAAGGGTTGCTGTAGGATCGATTTCAGCACCTTCTTCCACCCATGTTTGAGAAGAAATTCTAGGTTGGATCCCATCCGATTTTTCTTGGGGGCGATCGAAAAGCTCCAGAGTTTTTGCAAAAGCCAATTTTGGATTTTTTGCAAAAAGAAGAATTTTATTTGTTTTGAGTTCTTCTTTTTGCAGTTCTTCAGGACAAATGACAACAAGGGCTTTTGTTTTTTCAAGCATCGTGAGATGTGTAATAAAGGTCAGTTCTTTTTCAGTCGCTTTTTCAAATGAAGCTGCTCCTTCAATACTTTGATCGATATTTTTAGAGGCCAAAAACTCCGCTAGAATATTTGTTCCAAGGGAGGAAGCAATTTCTCTTAGGTTTTTTATCATGGGTGCTGTTTTAAAAAAAATAGGGCCAAACGTCAATAGCGAAACGGATACTTACGTTCCTTGTGTTATGGCGATCCCCATGGTACTGACTTTTTATGCCATATACTTTAGAGGCCGTTCAGTCCCTTTTTGGAGGCGAAATTTGTGGGAAGAGCGATGTTGTCATTGAGGGGGTGAACTCTCTAGAAGGAGCAAATTCCACTGAACTTGCCTTCGCGGATCACGAGCGTCATCTTCAAAAAGTTGTGGAAACAAAAGCTTGCGCTGTGATTGTCCCCAAAAATTTTCCAGAAGTGGTGTGCAAAATTTTTTTAAGAGTAGAGCAGCCCAAGTCTTTTTTTGTCCAGGTGATGGGACTTTTTTCACAGGGGTATCCTTCTTATCTCAAGGGGATCCACTCTTTGGCTGTGATTGCTGCTCATACAGAATTAGGCGAGAACGTTACTGTTCGAGAACATGCTGTAATTCGAGCTGCTCATATCGGAAAAAATACCGTTGTTGAATCAGGTGTGCATATCGGATCTGAAGTGGTTATTGGAGAGCAATGTTTTATTGGACCCAATGTTGTGATTATGGATAAAACTAAAATTGGGAATCGAGTCATTATTCATGGGGGCACTGTTATCGGAGGAGATGGATTTGGATATGTGTGGCACAAGAATCAACATAGAAAAATCCCTCAAATAGGAACTGTGATTATTGAAGATGATGTGGAGATTGGGTGTAATGCATGTGTCGATCGAGCTATGTTTGGTTCCACTCTTATTAAAAGGGGGACAAAGATAGACAATCTTGTGCAAATTGCTCATAACGATATTATTGGTGAAGATGTGATTATTACGGGTCAAGTAGGTATTGCTGGAAGCGTAACAGTGGGGAATCGCGTGATATTTGGAGGCCAATCAGCTGTAATGGATCATATAACCATTGGAGATGATGTGCGTGTAGGAGCTGGGTCTCTTGTAATAAAGGATATTTCGAAGTCCGAATCTGTATGGGGCTTCCCTGCTCGTCCGTCACGTCGTGTGAAACGAGAAATGGCCAGCCTAAGTCGTCTTCCAGATCTTCTCATTCAGTTTAGAAAATTGTTGCAGCGGTTGAATCCTTGACAAGAGGGTGCAAGTCTAGTACATCTAAACAAATCTTATCCCTCGATTAAAGAGGGAAATTTTTATTTTAGGAGGTTTTTCTAAGTTTGTTAATGGCTGAAAAGAGTGAGAAAAGTTTTAAGGAGTTATTTGAAGAGAGTTTAAAAGGTCGTCATTTTGTTGAAGGAGAAATTGTCGAAGGAACTGTTGTTCAAGTCACCAAAGATACTGTCTTAATTGATATTGGATATAAATCCGAAGGTCAAATTTCCCTTCGTGAATTTCGTGATGAAAAAGGAGAAGTTCACGTCAAAGAAGGGGATAAATTCCCTGTTTATTTAGAACAAATTGAAACAGATGAAGGGTATATCCGCCTTTCTCGCCAAAGAGCCGAAGCGCTAGAAGCTTGGGATCAAATTGTTAAAGCCGCTAATGAAGGCCACCTGGTCGAAGGTCTTGTTTTAGATAAGGTTAAAGGAGGGCTTTCTGTCGATATTGGAGTCAGAGCCTTTGTCCCAGCTTCTCAAGTGGATCTTCGTCCCCCAAAAAACCTGGGTCAGTATGTGGGGCGTCGCTACAAATTTAAAGTCATTAAACTGAATAAAAAAAGAGGTAATGTTGTTTTATCCAGACGATCTGTGCTTGAACAAGAAAGAGTGGAGAAGCGATATGTCTTGGGGTCGCCTCAAACATCCTTCAGAAATCTTATCTGTTGGAGATTCAATCCAAGTCAAGATTTTACAATATGATCATGAAAAAGAACGCGTATCCCTGGGATTAAAGCAAATTCAACCAGACCCATGGGATCAAGTTAAATATAAGTATCGAGAGAGTGATCGTGTGAAGGGGAAAGTCATTAGTCTTGCCGATTATGGGGCTTTTGTAGAAATTGAAAAAGGTGTGGAAGGACTCATTCATGTTTCTGAGATGTCTTGGACACAAAAGATTAAGCATCCTTCTCAAGTTGTTTCTGTCGGACAGGAAGTGGAGGCTCAGGTTTTAGAAATTGATGCCGTGAATCGTCGAATTTCATTGGGGCTTAAACAAACTTTGGAAAATCCATGGGAAACGTTGGCCAAAAAATATCCTTCGGGAACACACATTAAAGGACAAGTTAAAAATGTCACAGATTTTGGAGTTTTTGTCGGGGTCGAAGAAGGCATGGATGGTCTGGTGCATGTTTCAGATATCTCGTGGACACAGAAAAATATGCGTCCCCAAGAACTTTATAAAAAGGGGGATGAGATTGAAGTCGTGGTTTTAAATATTGATCCTGAGAATGAAAAGTTCTCTTTGGGAGTTAAACAGCTTGAGAAAGATCCATGGCAAGAAGTTGAAAAAACTCTTAAAAAGGGTGTTGTGATTGAAGGAAAAGTGACCAAAGCTGTAGATTTTGGACTTTTTGTTTCTGTAGCCCCCTATGTGGAAGGGCTTGTTCATATTTCAGAAATTACCAAAGAACGTTCTGAAGATCCTAAGTCTCTCTATAAAGTGGGAGATACGGTTCGAGCAGAAGTGTTGGGAATTGATAATCGTGAAAGAAAAATTTCTTTGAGTATTAAGTCCTTAGTAGCAAAAGAAGAAAAAGAAAGTATCTCCAAATATATGACAGATGGCAAAAAAGAGCCCAAGAAAAAATTAGGAGATCTTTTTGCCAAAGAAGGACTGCTTCAAAAACTTAAACACGCCATTGGAAAAGATTCGAACGCCAAAGAAGATAAAGACAAAGATAAAGAATAATAGTTTATGAGTAAGGCCTCAGTTATAGGGGAAGACAAGGCCGCAGGGAGGAGGGCGACGCAGGCGTACTATAAATGTACGTCGAGGAGCCCGACGACCGAGAACGCAGTATTCCCCATAACCGAGGCC
>JACPST010000077.1 GCA_016193165.1 Deltaproteobacteria bacterium | reverse complement strand
TAAAATAAAACGGATAAGAAAAACGCTCAAAGACGCGGTAATCCAAAAAAACAAGAATCGTCATAAAAATAAATCCTCCAAACATCCAATACATTTGGGTTAAGTATTGACGACCCCCTGTTTGATACGTAGCACTGTAAAGATTAAAAATACCCACAATGCATAAAAAAGTGACAACGGCTAACAGCGAAAAATGAAAATCGGATAAAAACCGTCTACGCATTCGTTTTTTTCTTCTTCCACCGAATGACAGCTGGATCCAATCGATCTTTTAAATACGCCTTAATGATATCTCGCACTACCATAGTGGCCCCATGATAGGGATGACAATCATGCATCGCAAGCACAGCAACCACAATTTGAGGCTTATCCACGGGAGCAAATCCCACAAACCAGCCATGATCTCGGAACTTAAATTCCAAGCTTTCACACTTTTTCTCTTGATCAGATTTGGAAAATCGAATGACTTGAGAGGTTCCGGTTTTCCCTGCAATATCATAACCATCTGCCCGAGATGAAAAATAAGAAGTGCCACCAGGTTCATTGACCACGGCATACAGCCCTTCTCTTAAATATTTTAAAGTTCCTGCATTCAATTTTTGTGTCCTTAACACCTGGGGATGAAATTCTCGAATGAGCTCTCCATCGGGTTCTTCAATTCTTTTCACCACATGAGGAACATAAGACGTCCCTCCGTTAGCAATAGCAGCGTACAATTTCGCTAATTGAAGCGTTGTCACCGTCACATATCCTTGCCCAATCGCCACGGGAGGAGTTTCCCCAGGGAACCAAATTTCATGAAAACGCTTAAGCTTCCACTCTGTGGTTGGAATAATTCCAGGCACCTCTCCCCTTAAATCAATCCCAGTTTTATAAGAAAATCCAAACATCTTGGCATATTTGGCAATAGTATCGACACCAATTTTAACTCCCAAGCGATAAAAATAATAATCACAGGATTCTTTAATCGCTTTATGAAGATCGACTGTCCCATGGCCGCCCTTGCGCCAGGTCCAACACCGATAGTGCCCACGCCCCAAATAATAATGTCCATTGCAATGAACGGTGTCTTTAGGATTTACCAATCCCTCTTCAAGAGCAGCCAGCGCAGTGACCAATTTAAACGTCGATCCCGGCGGAAAAGCATCTTGAATAGCTTTATCTAGAAGAGGTTTATTGGGATTTGAAATTAAAGACTCCCACAGTTCTGACTTTACCCCTCTTGAAAATTCTGTAGGATCAAATGCGGGCTGGCTATGCATGGCCAAGACCTCTCCAGTGTTGGGATCTAAAGCCACGACAGCCCCGACCTTATCTTTAAAAGCATTCACAACTTCTTTTTGAAGATCGCGATGAATCGTTAAAACTAAATTTTTTCCAGGGATGGGATCTTTTTTAGATTTCTCATAATCAAAGATCGGATTTTTAGAATCTGATTTTTTGCGCCCAAAAGCATCCACCTCAGAGTACGTTGCTCCATCTAATCCTCTTAAATAGGCCTCCCACCGCTCTTCGATACCCGCATGGCCCACAAAATCTCCCAGCTTATATTTTTGGAAGGACTTGCGATTTAATTCTTCAAGTTGATTCTCCCCCACTTCCGCAATGTACCCATACAAATGCGCGCCAATTGGCCCATCTTGATACACTCGCTTGACTTCAACAGCCACATCAATTCCTGGTATATCAAAATGATGCGCTTCAATAAGCGCCACTTCATCCCGGGAAACATCTTGCTTAATAGCGCGAGGCTGAAATCGTGGAAGAGCGGATTGTTTAGTCAACGTCTCTAGAATTGCTTCCTTTGGCATTTTTAAAAGAGACGCAAGCATGGAAACTGTCTGCTCTGTATCTTTCACATACTGAGGTGTCCATGTAATATCAAAAGAAGGAGCGCTATCGACTACAACTTCACGATTGCGATCAAAAATAATTCCTCGAGTCGCTGGAATTTTTTCAGGCTTCAAAGCAATTTCTTGAGAATATTTATAAAAACGATCCCCATTTAAAATTTGCAGATACCAGATCCGAATAAAAAGTAATAAAAACGCCACCACGACAAAGGTAGCCAAATAAATAAAACGGCCCTGATACTCTCTGATTTCTTCGCTTTGCCCTATGAAGGTTGCCATGTTGGACGTTCTTTCGCCAGTAAGGCATCCCAAAGTGTAAGACTAAAAAACACAATGGGAGTGAGCAAAAAATTTAAAAATGCCGCGGACAATAGAGACAAAAGAGACGCAAGAAACGTTTCTCTTAAAGGCTGATAAATCGATAAAATCCCCCAAAAGGAAAGTTTAAAAATCACAGAGGATAAAACCACCAGTCCCATTTGAGCAAGCACCATATCAATCAATAATCCTTGGCATAAAATCTTTGTCAGGGTGTACGTCATCACAAATACACACGAATAAAGTCCAAACGGCGCTCCTGAATTTAACTCCACAAAATATCCAATTAAAAAAGAAAGAATTCCCCCCTCGATGGTAAAGCGGTTTAACGCCAAATAGGAAATCAAAATGACTAAAAGATTGGGTTTATAGATTCCAAAAAATTGATGAAGCAGTGTAGATTGAAATACAATACATAAAAAAGAAAAAAAAAGAATAACCAAAAAATTAAGAGTATTTCTAAAAGGATTCATGGCGCGCTCTCAGAAGGAGGCTGAATCCCTCGAAGACTTGTAATCACAAAAACCTCTTCCAGCTTTCCTAAATTCGCTGTAGGTGTCACTTCAATGCGCTGTCCAACTCCATATTTTTTCTTTTCAACTTGCGTCACTGTCCCGACCAGAAGCCCTTTCGGGAAAATGCCTTCAATTCCGGAAGTCACCAAAATATCTCCAAGCGCAATATCATCTGTTCGCGCCACATAATAAAGTTCACAGGTGGAATTGATGCCTCCCTTCACCACACCTCTGGTTCTGGAACGCTGAACAATCGTATCCAGTGCATGGTTTCGATCCGTCATTAAAAGAACATCACTAAAATGCTCCCAGACGTTGCTCACTTGGCCTACGGCTCCCGCGGGAGTAATGACCGGCATCTGTCGTTTGAGGCCCACATCATGACCTTTATTAATCCGAATGGTTTGATATTCGCTGGTGGTATCGCGAGCAATAATTTCCGCGGAAACCCCGGATGGCAAATATTTTTCTTTAAAAGCCAGGAGTTTTCGCAATCTTTGATTCTCACTTTCAATTTCATGCATGTTGTTAATAATCTCTATTAATCTATTGTTTTCACTTGTTAATTTTTTATTTTCTTTCTTTACGCTCACTAAAAATACATAAGTATTGGCGAGATTCATAACGCCATCAAATCCAAAAGTAATGGTCTTCTGAATGGGGCTTGTAACCCACAAAATTACTTTGTCATACCAACGCAATTCTTTAGGAGAT
>JACPST010000076.1 GCA_016193165.1 Deltaproteobacteria bacterium | reverse complement strand
TTTGAGGAGGCGGCCCCAAGCGCATTGGCCAAGGAATTGAGTTTGACACATGCTGCGTTCATGCCAGTCTAGCCCTAAAAGAAGATGGCTTTGAAACGATCATGGTCAATTGCAACCCTGAAACTGTCAGCACAGATTATGACATTTCCGATAAACTTTATTTTGAACCCTTGACCATTGAAAGCATTCTGTCGATTTGCGACAAAGAAAAACCAGATGGCGTTATTGTTCAATTTGGAGGCCAAACGCCTTTAAAACTTTGTCGCGCTCTAGAAAAAGCCGGGATCCCCATCATTGGAACTTCCCCCTCTGCCATTCACTTGGCAGAAGATCGGGAAGAATTTGGAAAACTCATTGAAAAATTAAATTTGAGACAACCTGTGAATGGAACAGCCCGGTCGTTAGGAGAAGCAAAGGAAGTTGCCAAAAAACTGGGCTACCCCATTCTGGTTCGTCCTTCTTATGTTTTAGGGGGCCGTGCCATGGCGATTGCCTATGATGACGAATCTCTCGGAAAATTTATTTTTGAAGCCTTAAAAGAATCTGAAGAGCAACATCCCATCTTGATCGATAAATTTTTAAAAAATGCCCAAGAAGTGGATGTCGATATTATTTGCGATGGGAAAGATACTTTCATTGGCGGCATTATGGAGCATATTGAAGAAGCAGGCATTCACTCTGGCGATAGCGCATGCTCTCTGCCTCCTTATACATTAAGCCCAGCACAACAAGAAGAACTCAGTGAACAAGCTAAAAAGTTAGCTTTTGCTCTAGATGTCCGAGGATTGATGAATGTCCAATTCGCGATTCAAAATGGAAGGGTCTATGTGTTGGAAGTCAACCCCAGAGCGTCCAGAACTGTTCCTTTTGCAAGCAAAGCCACAGGTATTCCACTCGCCAAAGTTGCGGCTCGCGTCATGGCTGGAAAAACCCTCAAAGAATTAGGGCATACAACGCATGCCATTCCTAAAAAAGTTTCTGTCAAAGAAGTCGTTTTCCCTTTTATCAAATTTCCAGGTACCGATGTCTTATTAGGACCGGAAATGAAATCGACAGGAGAAGTCATGGGCTCCCATGAAACCTTTGCCTTAGCCTTTGCCAAAGCTTATTTGGCCACAGGCTCTGCCCTTCCTTTAAAAGGAACCGCCTTTATTAGCGTCAAAGATGATGACAAAGAATTTATTTTGCCCCTGGCACGAAAACTCATCACTTTAGGATTTAAACTCACTGCTACCGCAGGGACTCATCAATTTTTAAAAGATAAGGGCGTTCAATCCAAGCGAATTAAAAAAGTCCATGAAGGAAGACCCAATGTTGTAGATTTTTTGAAAAACAATGAAATCGATCTCGTCATGAATACCACTCTGGGCGCCAAAGAAATTTCAGACTCTTATGATCTTCGCAGAACAGCCCTCTTAAAAAATATTCCCTATTTTACCGTGATCTCCGCCGCCCGTGTTGCCATCGACGCCATTGAACACCTCCAAAAACATCCCCTCACCATCGAATCTCTCCAAGAACGCCTTCACTATTAAGGGTCATTTTAAACTCATCTTAAATTTAGGGGCATAAAAAGCCCCATTTTCCTCCCACAACTCTCAATATTTTTTTTCTCTCTCTTTTGGCTCATTTTCTCTACTTGGATTTTTTCTTGCCCTCTCATGCCCTCTAAATCCCTCTATTCTTACGAACTTCTTGGTTTTTACCGCTTTTGTTAAAAATTAAAAATCTGCACAAAATTTCACTTCCACCGGTGGAAGTGAAAAAATAGGCAAAAATGAAGAGAGTCATCTCGCATTGGATGTTAGTCAGAAAGAGCAAGGGGCATTTTTAAAGATGCCCTTAGCTCTTTCTAACACTAACAAAAACGAAGTTCAGGAGATTCGGAAAGTTAAGATAGAATTTGTGGCGGATGAAAAAGTGGCAAAGCTCATTGAGAGAGCCAAGGAACTCCTCCGACACAAATACCCACATGGTAAACTCGCAGACCTTGTTCGAGAAGCATTTGAACTTTTGCTTGAGAAGAAAGATCCGGAGAGAAAAATTGCTAGACTAGAGAAAAAAGAAATTATTCAGACTCAAAGTTCTCAAAATGATGCTGCTTCCCAGAATGGTGTTCAGCATAAAACCCGATATATTCCCAAAATTCTTCAAAGAGAAATCTTCAAAAGAGACGAAGGGCGAGGAGAGAAAACATTTGGGAAAAGATCACTCCCTCGCAACCCCCTATCGCAAATCCCTACTTCTTAAAAACTCTTTACATTAATTTTTGATTGTGATTTACTTCTAATGAAATGAATAGTTTATAGAGAAGATTATATGTATGATATACTCAACACTCAACACTCAACACTCAACACTCAACACTCAACACTCAACACTTAGTATTCTGTTTTAAAAGATTTTTATCCTTTGCTTTCAAGTGTCAGATTTTTGTTTTTTTATTTTTAATGGTATTGCCTTCTAAAAATTCCCATACAGAAATTGTGTATGAGCATCCCGGGGATCAGCAAAATTTTAAATATGGTTTTGAGGATGGCTCTTTGGATGCTGAGGAGGGGGTTTTGAGTTTATGCGCTACAAAAAAATGCATCGCACAAAATCCGTATGAACGGGGATATAAGTTAGGGTATAAAAAAGGAATTCAAGAGAAAGGTCTTGCTGGAAATCTTGTAATAGAGCCCCTCATTGATTCACCGGGTAAAACGGTAGGATCCGATTTTAATGGAGATGGTATTCATGATTTTATTGTGGGAGCGTATGTTACATCATCAACTTGGGTAGGCGCGGCCTATATTTTTTTTGGCGCGAGCACCTTAAGTGGTACCAAAAATTTAAAGA
>JACPST010000029.1:989-4762 GCA_016193165.1 Deltaproteobacteria bacterium | reverse complement strand
TCTTTGTTTCCAAAAAATTTTTCATCCACTTCAGCCGCGATGAGCGAGACCGTATGGGGAATTTGATATTTTTGAAAAATTTCTTTTAACACAAGCTCTGAGCTATAGCGCTTGCGATCTATGTGACTTAAGTTGACAAATCCATCCCCATCGATATGAATAAATAAAATTCTTTTCCCATCCAGTGTCGTCGTATCGGGCCGTGGCGTATCCTCTACCTGAAATACTTTTTGAAAAAATAAAAAAGGATTGAGCCGCCATTGTTTTCGTTGAGTCGCGTCATTCACGTAGATCGCATATCCAGGAGCAACGTATCCCCCTTGAGGAGTCGCAACCACCAAATCAAATTTTTCATCAGAATTTTCTTTTTTAGCTGAAAGATAAATTTTGTTTTTAGAGTCCGTAGAAGTGACTTGGGTAAAACTTTTGGTCTCATATAAAAGCGTTCGTTCAAATTCAACCATCTGAGATACTTTGTGATCAATATGAAGCCTCCATGGAATTTCTTGCGTCCCCCCTCTCCACTGAAGACCTAAACTACGAAAAGCTTTCTGAACACTCGTATCGGAAACGCTTTTCCTCGTTTTTAAATCTCGTTCGGCTCCAAATTCGCTTATGATGAGCATCTGTTTACCTTGTTTCATCTGTTTTTCCAGCCATTCGCAGTACTGCTCAGCATTCATCATCAGCCCATCTTCGAACCAGGTCATAATTCCCCGGTACTTCCTCATGGCGTCTACATCAGGTAAGATCCCTTGATTCACATCCCAATACGTCACTTTGAGACCCAAGTGATTCAGTGGCATTTGGGCATATTCAAAAATAGGATTTCGATCTTCCTGATAGCCGCGGGTTACAATGGCTTTTTGTTTTCTTTTTTGGCCTGCCTGAGGATTCTCAAAAAATTGAGTACTCACCTGACCTTGTCCTTCTGAACTGTCATACAGAGCAAGAATATCTCTCTTAAGCTCTGCGCGATTAGCATAAAGAGAAGGAGATATTATTAAAAAAAATATGAGATAGTAAAAAATTCGTAACAAGTATTCCACAATACACGTAGTGTAGCTTAAAATAGTCTCTACCTTAAGGCTTTTTTGCCGCTTATATTAAATTTTCTTTACTTCCTCATTTTTTTTCCTTTATACTGAATCTTATTCTAGAGACAAAGTCTCTTACTTTTAACGAAAAGGAGATCCTTATGAAAAAGTTAATGTTGTTGATTGTAGTACTGGCAGTCAGTGCCTTTTATGCATCTTCTTATGCAGCTAAAAACGCAGTAACTGTAGATGCTGATTTAGGAAGCATTGTAGGAGTTTCCGCCACAGGTGACTTTGGGTGGCCTGTCAATGTATCAGCAGGAGGAGGATTTGATTTCTCAGGCGATGGAGGAACAGGATTTGTAAACGCTCAGTACCCTGTAGAGCTTACAAAAACAACTCTCTTCGATGCAGGTACCTTATATGGAAACTTCGGAGCTGGATATCGCTTTCTAAGTGGGGATGATAACGATAGTGACCACATCGGAGAAGCCATCTTAGGACTTGTTCATCAAGCAAATAATCGCTGGGATTTAGGAGCTAAAACCCATTTAGGGGGCAGCAGTGAAGGTTTTGAGTGGGCAGCCTACGCTACAATAGGCTACCGGTTCGACCTCTAATTTTTTAATTTTTCACCTACTTTCCCCCTTTTTTTAAAGGGGGAAAGTGTTTTTTATGTCCAAAGCATCACTTTTTGACCTAGAATATGTCATCTTCGATTTTGAAACCACAGGTTTAGAAGCAGACAAAGATGATGAAATTATTGAAATAGGCGCCATTAAGCTTAAAGGCGCGGAGCTCACGGGAGAAACTTTTAGTTCTCTCATTAATATCCAAAGAAAAATCCCAGAAAAAGTTAAAACCATTCATGGTATTCAAGACGAAGATATAAAAGACAAACCCACCATAGAAGAAATTTTTCCTAAATTTTTAAATTTCCTGGGAAATAAAATACTCATCGCCCATAACGCGGAATTTGATTTGGGTTTTCTCAAAAAAAACTTGAGGCGATTCCCTTCTTTTTCTTTTCCCAATTATTGTATTGACACCCTGCAACTATCTCGGCAGTTTTTTTCCTATGAGAAAGGCCATAGTTTGAACGCGATTGCTTCTCGTTTTGAAATTCCTACAGACAAAGATCGCCATCGATCATTAGGAGATTGCCATCTCACCGCAAAAATATTTTCAGAATTTTTAAAAGCGCTCAAACGAAGAAAATGCGCAACCTTAGCAGCCATTAAATCTTGCATTTTCCCCCCTCCTAAAATGGTCACCTCTCTCCAGCCTCAGGAACTCACCCTGCTATAGATGGACATCATCCTAGATCAAAAACCCTATCTTAAAAAGATTGAAGCTGTTGTCCATGATTTAAAAACCCATTTACATGACGGACTTACAGAGCTGGAAGCCCAAAGACGTTTTGAAACTTTAGGCCCCAACACCCTGCCGATTCGAAAAGGGCTATCCATTTTAAAATTATTCTTAAAGCAATTTAAGGATTTTATGGTGCTTGTTCTCCTGGCTGTTTCTCTCATTTCTCTATGGATCCAAGACATCAAAGATTTTATGATTATTATGGCCGTTGTCGTGATTAATACCCTTCTAGGCTTTCTCCAAGAGTATAAAGCGGAAAAAACAATCGAAGCCTTAAAACGTACTGCTTCTCCTAAAGCCAAAGTCATTCGAGATGGAAAATATAAAATGATTCTTACCGGCAAAGTGGTTCCTGGAGATATTTTACTTTTAGAAGAAGGAGATCTCATTCAAGCCGATGGAAGAATTATTGAAGTCGTGAATCTAGCCACTCAAGAATCTTTTATTACAGGAGAGCCCTTCCCCATTGAAAAACACACTCGAACCCTTCAAGAGCGAGAATCCAAAAACTTGGGCGATCGAAAAAATATGACATACCGGGGATCTCTGGTAACAAAAGGACATGGTAAAATGCTTGTCACAGCGACAGGAAAAGATACAGAGCTTGGGAAAATCGCGTATGTCATCCAAGAAATTAAAGATAAACCCACTCCTTTAGAACTGAAACTTCAAGTTTTAGGAAAAAATTTAGTCATGCTCACGGTTATCCTTTGTCTTTTGGTGGCCACCATTGGAATTTTGCGCGGCCTTGAAACTGTCATGATGATTAAAACCGCTATTGTCTTGGGAATTGCGTGTGTTCCTGAAGGCCTTGTAGCCGTTGTCACCATTGCTCTTGCCTTAGGAGTTCAGAGGATGTCTCGAAAAAATGCTATCATTCGAAGGCTGCCTTCTGTGGAAACTCTAGGATCTGTCACAACCATTTGCTCTGATAAAACAGGAACACTCACTCAAGGAAAAATGGTGGCTCAATTCATGTATTTTAATGATCAACTTCTGGCTGTAGAAGACGAAAAACTTTTTAAAGACCCGAACCCTGATCTTGAACTTTTCTTAACCATTTGCACGCTCTGCAACAACGCCACGCTCCAAAAGAAAGGCAGGGTCGCTGACCCAAGTGAGTGGGAGGTGTTTGGAGATCCTACCGAAGGCGCACTTCTTCTTTTAGCAAGTCGCGCGGGATTTTTAGAAGAATCTCTTTCACAACAGTATATCTTTTTAAAAGAAGCGCCCTTTGACGCTAAAAGAAAATGTATGAGTAAAACCTATGCCCACCAAATGTTTTTCGAACTTCCTGAACATTGCCTCGCTTCCTCTTTTTGGATCTTTGCCAAAGGAGCTCCGGAACAAATCTTAAAGCTT
>JACPST010000029.1:0-947 GCA_016193165.1 Deltaproteobacteria bacterium | reverse complement strand
CCGTATTTTAGCCCTAGCCTATCGCCCTCTGCAAGAAGCTGAAAAAGAACAAGACCCCTTCACTCTTGAAAAGAATCTTATCTTTTTAGGATTTGTGGCGCTTACAGATCCTCTAAGAAAAGAAGCTTCCACCTCGATTGAAAAGTGTCGAACAGCAGGCATTCAAACCCTCATCGTCACCGGGGATCACCCCCAAACGGCTGCCCATATTGCTAAAAAACTTTCTCTCATTCAAAAAGATGACGAATCCATCAATAGCCAAAAACTAGAAACTTTATCGGATGAAGAATTTGATAGACAGCTTCCCAAATATAAAGTTCTCTCGCGCGTTTCTCCTCTCATAAAACTTAGAATTGTGGAAAGCCTTCGTCGCCAAGGACACATTGTCGCCATGACCGGTGATGGAGTCAACGACGCTCCCGCGATTAAACGCGCCAATGTGGGAATTGCAATGGGCACAGGCACAGATGTCACCAAAGAAGCGGCAGATATTGTTTTAGCCGACGATAATTTTTCAACCATTATTGCCGCTGTAGAAGAAGGCCGAACCATTTATGCCAACATTGTAAAATTTATTCGTTATCTTTTGTCGTGCAACATGGGAGAAATTTTTATAATGCTCATGGCATTGATCGCGGGACTTCCTCTTCCTTTTTTACCCATCCAAATTTTATGGCTGAACCTCGTCACCGATACTCCTCCCGCTTTGGCTTTGGGAGTGGAACCCACACCTCCCGATGGCATGAAATATCCTCCTCGAAATCCCAAAGAACCCCTTTTTTCAAGATCTCTCATGAATGATATTCTTTTAAATGGTTTTGTAATGGCATGTATTACGCTAGGCGTTTTTATATTGGAGGTCTATGTTTTAAAAGCAAGCTTAACAAAAGCTCGCACCGTGGCTTTTTCTGTTTTGGTTCTCACTCAACTCATCCATGCGTTTAATT
>JACPST010000102.1 GCA_016193165.1 Deltaproteobacteria bacterium | reverse complement strand
GATTATTGTTCGGCCCTTTTATTTTCCATACTATCCCAGTACGTCGAAGGAGAGCCGACGAGAGCAACGACGCAGATGAGCCTTTTTCAACAGCCTGGGATCGGTTGAAAGTGAGCATGGAAAAAGCGTTAGAAATGAACGATCTCTTCATTTTCTTTTTTTTAAAGTTTTCCTGCAGATAAAAAATGAAGACAACGTGTAAAATCCCATGTTTCACAGCGAACCTTGGGATAACGCATGGCAAATTGTTGCAAGCCCTTGTGACTTTGTTGTCGTCTCCCTGATTTAATTTCAAGAGCAACCGTTTCCGTCGGTGTTCGAATCACATAATCTACTTCCGCCTTCCCTTCTTTCCAATAAAAAAGTTCCGTATTGGGGAGACGATGCAAATGAGAGCCAACAATGGATTCAAATACACGGCCGTACCATTCAGGTTCTTGATCCAGTCGAGATTGCGAATGATAGGCATGGGTTAGAGCCTGATTTAAAATCAGTATTTTAGGACTCGAAATACGGCTTTGGAGGGTAGATCCACTGTATTTTTGCAACATGAGAAGCAGAAAGCTTTGCTCCATCAATTGTAAATAATGTTTAATGGTTGTCGCATTTCCACGATCCTGCAACTGTCCCAAAAGTTTTTGTAGGCTAATCATTTGTGCTGGATACTGAACCACTAATTCAAACGTTTGACGGAAGAGAGCAGGATTGTGAACAGGGTGTTGTCCTAAAATATCTTTTCCTAAGACAGGTTCTATAATGCTATCTAAAATATAACTTCGCCAACGCGTTTCATCCTGGGAAAATGGGACTGTCCCTGGATAGGCTCCAAACCGAAGATATGCATTAAAATCCCACCCAAAAGCTTCTTGAAATTCCGAGAAAGACCAATGGGGTGCCCGAATCAGTTCAAAACGACCCGCCAAGCTTTCCTTGAGCCCCTTTTGCATGTAGAGGCTAGATGATCCTAATAAAAGTATGCGTAGATCTTTTTGTCCACGATCACCATCAAAGAGAATTTTAACTTGCTCACTCCACCCGGTTACCTTTTGTACCTCATCAAGAATGAGCAAAGTTCCATGGCCTTTTAGACGGGCTTGTTGCCAATGGTGCTCAATCCACTGAGCTTGCGGAGGAGTAGGAGAATCCGCACTCGCCATGATTTTAGGACCTTGCCAAGCATCATAGATATGCCCTGCAGCCATTGTTTTTCCTACTTGTCTGGGTCCTAAAAGAATTTGAATAAGCGGGTACCTTTCTGATAACCGTTTTTGCAACGCTATATGAAATTCTCTTATTAGCATAATCTAATGATTTTATTATATATATCTCATAAATATTAGAGCATGTCAAACTGACAAGGCAGCGAAGTTCTGTGTACGTTTTTTAGGATATTTTTTAAGATATTACCGAACAAGCACTAACTTTTTAAATATAAAGATGAACGTAGAAATTTATACAACACGGCCATTAACAAGTCTTTTATCGCCCACCGCTCGTGCGGCCACCACTCACACTTTTTCCAATCAAATCTGAGGCTGCTCTTCCTGTGAAGGTCACATCGGAACGAGTAGTAGTAGTTGCAAAATCCTTTGTCCCGCTTAAGGTAGTCGATCCAAAAAAGATATACGCCGCTCCAGAGATGTTGGCAACAAAATCATTTCCCCTTGCTCCCATAATAACGTCTGGAATGCCATCGGCGTTGACATCTCCAGCGCCGGAAACGCTTTCTCCTAAATAATCATTGGTCTTCTCTCCTAAAATGGTGACATCGGCAGAAGCAGACCCTGCCAAATCCTTTGTCCCGCTTAAGGCACTCGATCCAAAAAAGACATACGCCCCTCCCCGATTCGTAACACTGCCACTATCGTCTAACTCACCTCCTACGATCACATCATCAAATCCATCATCGTTTATATCGCCAGCGCCAGAAACCGATATACCAAAGGAGTCACTTCCCGTTTTCCCAAGCAATTGAACATTGGCCGAAGCAACCGCTTTTGTGCCGCTTATGTTAGTAGCTCCATAAAAAATATAGGCTTCTCCCACGCCGGTAGGCCCATGGTGTGAGACACCTATATCATCCAAACCATCGCCGTTGACATCTCCCAAACCCGAAACTGAAAAACCTGTTCTTCCCGTCTCCGACCCTTGAATGGTGACATCCGGAGATGCAGTCGTATCCAAATCTTTAGTCCCGCTTAAGTTTGACGCCCCAAAAAAAACGTACGCTTCTCCAGAACTCGTATTGAAAGCATCATTTTTATAGGCGCCCACAATAATATCATCAAACCCATCCCCATTGATATCCCCGGCACCTGAAACACCGGGGGCTCCTAATCCATCGCCAGACACCTTTCCTAAAATAGTTACATCCGCAGAAGCCGTTGTATTTAAGTTTTTTGTCCCGCTTAAGTTGCCCGCTCCAAAAAAGATATACGCCGCACCTTCACCGGAAGTAGCATCATTGCTATAAGCTCCTACGATCACATCATCAAAGCCATCGCCATTGACATCTCCTGCTCCTGAAACATCCAATCCTAAAAGACAATTAGTGACGTTTTTTCCTAAAAAGGTCACATCGGCAGAAGCAGACCCTGCCAAATTCTTTGTCCCGCTTAAGGTGGTCGATCCAAAAAAGATATAGGCGGCGCCTGAACTCGTGGCCACGGCATCATTGTATGCTGCCCCTGCGATAATATCATCTATGCCATCTCCATTGACATCCCCTGCAGATGAAACGCGAAATCCTAACTTATCGCTATCCGCTTTTCCTTGAATGATGACATCGGCCGTAGAAACCCCTTTTGTGCCGCTCAAACTACTCGCTCCATAAAAAATATAAGCCTCGCCTCTGGCTGCGTCTGCAGCCCCCGCGCCTTCAGCATTATATCCCCCTATTATGACATCATGAATTCCATCGCCATTGAAATCTGAGCCCATGGTTTTTCCGGGAGAGTCAATCAAAGGGTCGATTAGGCCTTTCTTTTTGGCTCCTTTTTTATACCCTAGCTTATATCCCCGTTCATACGGATTTTGTGCAGTACATTTTTTTGTAGCGCATAAACTCAAAACCCCCTCTTCAGCATCCAAAGAACCATCCTCAAAACCATAGTTAAAATTTTGCTGGTCTGCGGGATGCTCATACACAATTTCTGTATGGGAATTTTTAGAAAGCAATATCATTAAAAATAAAAAAACAAAAATCTGACACTTGAAAGCAAAGGATAAAAATCTTTTAAAACAGAATACTACGTGTTGAGTGTTGAGTGTATCATACATATAATCTTCTCTATAAACTATTCATTTCATTAGAAGTAAATCACAATCAAAAATTAATGTAAAGAGTTTTTAAGAAGTAGGGATTTGCGATGAGTGGTTATAAAATCGAAGGGGGTTGCGAGGGAGTGATCTTTCCCCAAATGTTTTCTCTCCTGTAGCAAAAGGTTCTATGAGACTTAACAAAAATTATTTTTTTTCTCTATCTATTTGGACATATCCAGATGCTAGGCGCTCGAGGAGGCGCGACTGAGGCGTACTTTGACAGTACGTCGAAGGAGAGCCGACGAGAGCAACGACGCAGATGAGCCTTTTTCAACAGCATGGGATCGGTTGAAAGTGAGCTTGGAAAAAGCGCAGCTGCTTCGGCTCAAAAGTCATTTGCAGTCCTTTAATCTCCCGACGCCTGAGATACACCTCATGAATGACATGAGTTGCATACTCAAAGTGTTCTTGAGTATACACACGACGAGGAATGGTCAAACGTACCAACTCTAATTTAGGATAAATATTTTTCCCTGTTTTGGAATCCCGGCCCGATGAAACAATGCCTCGCTCCATCGTACGAATGCCACTTTCAATATAAATTTCAGCTGCCAGGGCTTGAGCTGGAAAAAGATCTTGAGATAAATGGGGCGAAAATCTCTTAGCATCGATAAAAATAGCATGCCCCCCAATGGGCTTTACAATGGGGATATCTCGCTGCATGAGTTTTCGCCCAAATTCTTCCACTTGCTGGATTCGATGCGCCACAAATCGATCATCACAGGTTGCTTCATAAAGTCCTCGCGCCATGGCTTCCAAATCTCGTCCAGCCAATCCTCCATACGTATGAAGCCCTTCATAAATGACCACTAAAGCTTTGGCTTCAGTAAAAAATGCTTCGTCATTCATCGCTAAAAAACCCCCGATATTGACCAGCGCGTCTTTTTTAGCGCTCATAAAGCAGCCATCCGTCAAAGAACAAATTTCCCGGACGAGTGAAACAATGGGCCAGCTTTCATACCCCTTTTCACGCACTTTAATAAAATGGGCGTTTTCCACCACACGTGTGGCATCTAAAATAATTTTGATTCGATGACGATGTGTAAATTCTCTGAGAGCTCTAAGATTTTCTAAAGAAAAAGGCTGGCCTCCTGCCATATTCACGCAGGCTTGAAGATTAACATACGGAATTTTTTTGGCTGTAACCTTTTGAACCAAAGCCTCACATTTTTGAAGATCCACATTTCCTTTAAAAGGATGTTCTGACAAAGAATCATGGGCTTCATCGATAATCACATCTGAAAAAGTCCCTCCGGCAAGCTCTTGATGAAGTTTGGTTGTTGTAAAATACATATTTCCAGGAATGATATCTCCGGGATGAATTAAAATTTTAGAAAGAATATGCTCGGCGCCCCTGCCCTGATGAGTGGGAACTATATAGTGATATCCAAAGACGTCCCGGACCGCCTCCTCTAAATGATCAAAATTACAACTGCCCGCATAGGCCTCATCTCCCATCATGAGTCCCGCCCACTGATAATCACTCATGGCAGAAGTTCCACTGTCTGTTAAAAGATCCATGGTAACATCGGAAGACGAAAGTAAAAAGGTATTGTAATGAGAGTGTTGAATGGCCTTGAGTCGTTCCTCACGACAAAGAGTATAAATCGGCTCAATCGCCTTAATCTTATACGGAGGCAGCACCCATTCTTTTTTAGAATTTAAAATCAAAGATTTTCCTCAAAAAGAAAAATATATCTTAAAAATAGAAAAGAAAAAATGACGCAGGTCATTACCTTCTTTTTAAAAATCCAGTAAGGTCAAAAAAATTGATCGGAGCTTTCATGGGAATTTTTATGGCGAGCTTGCCTTCCTGGAAAGGCATCCTTCATTTCCCTCACGCACACACCATGGTCATTGGATGGATTTCAATGATGATTTTTGGCTTGGCCTATCATGTCATTCCCCGTTTCTCTGGAAGTCCTTTGATTGCCGAGTGTTTTCAAAAACTCCATTGGTGGCTGGCCAATATCGGCATGGCCGGCATGATCGGTGTTCCCATTTTA
This sequence comes from Deltaproteobacteria bacterium, assembly GCA_016193165.1. GTDB lineage: Bacteria > Bdellovibrionota > JACOXK01 > 2-02-FULL-40-11 > 2-02-FULL-40-11 > JACPST01. The sequence goes on along the minus strand of JACPST010000102.1, from coordinate 1,294 downwards.
CAAATCCTTTTTTATACGCATCTTCCTCTTTTAAATATCTTATTTTTTACTTTTGGCCTTTTTCAATTTTTAGGGATTCTCATTTTTGTTGTTCAGATTCTAAAGGCGCTCAAATTTCTAAATTCACCCTTCTCCAAACCCAAAGCCTGCTGCAACAACTCTTGTGACGATAATCCTAAGCTTAAAGTAAGTTAATTCAACCTCAATTGCTTTCTTTCATTGACTTCTGGATTCAGCATCGCTATGAAGAAATCTTTGGAGGATTTAAAAATGAAAAATATTCTTTTAAGGTTCTTAGTTTTAGGAGTAAGCTTTTTTTCTTTAGACACGTTCGCGCAAGCAGGTAAAGCCATTTTTGATTCTAAATGCGTAACTTGCCACACCCTTGGCAAAGGAAAGCTGATTGGCCCAGATTTAAAAGGGGTCACTCAAAGACGAAAAGCAGACTGGATTAAAAAAATGATTAAAGATCCAGAGACCATGCTTAAAACCGATGAGACTGCAAAGAAGCTTCTTCAAGAGTACAATAATATTCCCATGATCAACATGGGCCTCAAAGACAATGAAATCAATGCGATTCTTGCCTACCTAAAATCCGAAGATAAAAAGAAGTAAAAAAAGCCAGGAAAGAGTCAAAAAATATTGGGGGGTTGGATGATATTTTTCAACTCGTCCCTGCTAGGCGGAAAACCTTTTTCTACCCTTATTTTAGTGCAAGGGGCATGCCGAAAAACTCTCAAAAAATAGAGTGCGCCTAACCCCTCAAAACCAGCTCTTCATTTTTCAATTCTTAGAAAAAAATTAAAATTTCATGAGTGAAATTCGATGTATAATTTTCTAGCGCTGCAAAATCATTAAACATTTGAAATCATTTTTGAGGAATGATAGGTTTTGACTCTTATGGCAGTCCTAAAAATAAAAGGCCTGATTAATCTCAACGGAAAAATTGTGCCGATTCACAAAGCCATGATTCCTGTCATGGATCATGGCTTTTTATATGGAGATTCCGTCTATGACACCTTTCGCACTTTTAGCGGCTACCCTCTGCAACTTTCCGAACACATCGACCGGCTTTTTCGTTCCGCGGATAGACTTCAACTCAAAAGCCCCGCGACCAAAAAAGAAATCGCGGCTCAAATCTTTCGTACTCTTTCGGCCTATTGGAGACACTTTAAAAAAGAGGACGTCTATATCCGGGCGATTCTCAGCCGGGGGTATGGAAACATTGGGTTTGATTTAAACCTCTGCCCTCATCCCACGCTCATCATCATCATTAAAGAAATCCCGAGTTTGC
>JACPST010000069.1 GCA_016193165.1 Deltaproteobacteria bacterium | reverse complement strand
ACGTTTTTCTTTTTTAAATGTTGTCTTAAGAAGCTCTTTTCTTTCTCCCACACTAAAGAGGCTCTTTTTTTGAGAACTTTCGGCAATCAGCACAATAATTTTGTCAAAAATATTTAAACTTCGCTCCACCACATCGACATGCCCTAATGTAACAGGATCAAAAGAACCTGGATAAATGGCCAGTTTAGACATCGGAACCTCGTAAAAAAGTAATCACGGTATCTCCATAGGGCCGAACATCCCAAAGAGAGAGGTGATGCCAATTTTCTCCCACGATCTCTCGCTTAGAATGCTGGACCACAATCAACGCATTCGGATTTAAAAGAGAAAGCGTATCTAATTTCTGAAGTGTTTTAGTCACATGCTCATGTTCATACGGCGGATCTAAAAAAATAAGATCGAAGCGTTGCCTCTTTTTGGCCAGGGCTTCCAGTGCCCGATCCACTTTGGCTGGAATAATTTTGGTCTGCGCACGACAAAATTCCGTGTTTTTTCTTAAAAACTGAAGAGACTGATAGGAATCATCCACAAACGCGGCCTCTTTGGCCCCCCGGCTAATGGCTTCTAATCCAAGAGTTCCCACACCACAAAAAAGATCTAACACACAGGTATTGTCGAGAGTTTCTGGTGCTCCGGTCACTAAAATATTAAAAATATTTTCCCGCACACGATCTGACGTGGGCCGCACACGAAGGGTGCGTGGTGAAAGTAACGTTCTTCCGCCGTGTTCTCCGGCGACGATGCTCATTGTAATTTTTGAGCCAGGAGAGAAGCGCTGGATTTTGCGTTAAAAGCCAAAATGTAGTCGCGGGCTTCTTTATAAGCTTCGTTCACACATTTTTGAACATCATCTTTAGCAATAGAGTTAATGTCTTTTAAGAAAGGCTTTGTGGCCATTTTAATATTTTGACCCTTTTCTTCCGCCCATTTTTTCATGCGATCCATGAGATCCTTAGGCAAACATCGATGTGCCACATTTTGCCACTCCGTCCCCACATTGCCTTTTCGAACTCCATGTTTCGTAAACTGTCCCAAAAGATGAACAGGCGTTCCTGTAATTCCATGCTGAGCAATACTTACGCCGTAGGGTTTCACCGCCTCATAAATTTCTTTTGTGCGCTGTAAATCAATATGCACTTCTTCACCCGGACGATAGTTTCCATGTTTGGAACCATTATAGACAGCCAAAAGATTAGGCTTTACGCCATTTTTGACAAGGCCTGAGATAAATTCCACAGATTCTTCTACCGTCGAAAGACGCCCTTCTTTTCCAACGTGCGTAATTTCTCCGACCTCTACCTCTAACCCTACCTCTTCTTTCATGAGGGGCTTGGCAAGATCAGTTGTAATGCGAATATTGTCTGGAATTTCATTAAAGGACGCATCCACACAAAAGGAGGTAAATCCGGCCTTAAGCTCTGCAGCAATAAGTTTTCGAGAAGATTCAATTTCTTCTTTGGACTGATTTTTAATCGTGATGTGGTCTCCATGAATGAAGAAGGGCTTCGTGTACCCCGTTTCTTCAGCATAGCCCACAATCATGTCCCAAAAAGTTTGGGGAACAAAACCGGTATAGCCCCCATCCAGCCCACCTTCAGATTTAGCAATTTCAAAGGCCACCACTGCATCCAGTTCTTGAGCGGCTTTCATAATCCCAGGAACGACGTGTTTAATCCGAATATTGCAGGCCATAACCATAAGCTGCTGCTCCTTTAGAGCATCTAAAATCGTTCGGGAACTTAAAAGACATACTTTTGAATTGGCGCCGAGTTTACCTCGCGCATGACGGGGTCTAAAATCAAGTAAGTTATTTGACATGATACTTTTCTCCTCTTATTTGGACGGCAGCGAAGCCACTCTCTAAAAACGACAGAAAAGTACCATGTGAAAACTTAAAAATCAAGGAATTGTCCCCGAATTCCATAGGCGGCCGAAAAATCAAGACGCCCTTTTTTCCGTCATGACGATTTCACGATTTAAGATTTTCTCTTTGTTTTCTTCTTCTGACTTTGAGGAAGTTCAAAAATATGGAATCGATCGGCAAACGGACCCAATAAATTTTCAATCATAGATTTCATCTTGGTGAGCTGGCTTTCAGACGTCTTCACATGTAACGGAAGAGCGTCTTTTCCCTTTGATTTCAATGACTTAGTTGATTTTTGACGACCTTGAACTTTCATGCCTATCTACTCCTAACTTCTTTATCGACAAATTTTTCGAAGTTCTTGAGCTTAAACTGCGACGGGTTAGATCAGCCTTTGAGCGAGCTGAGGGCATCTTCCAACAGGCTCAGAATGACATATGCATTTTCTTGTAGCTATTTTAAAAATTTTTAATATAATTTGCGTTATCTTTGTACATTAGGAAATACACCTGAAGTCTTACGTTTTATCTTTTTTACGCAGTACCTAAAATTCGAAAGCTCATTGGTTGACAATGTAAGTTGTCCCACTTGAAGTTTGAGGTATTACCAGTGCAGTATTCCGAAGTGAAAGCACCTTCGGAAGCATTGGGCCAAAATTTAAAGATAAACAGAAGTCAGAATGGTGTTTCAGTTCCCAATGTTTCTGAAAGGTGTGGTTACGTTTTTGAAGACCAACTGTCTTTAGACCTAAAGTCTTGCCAAAAGATTGAGACGGGAAAGATTGATGTACCTTCTCATCAAGAAGCCATCGAAAAAGATTTTCACTACGCCCTTAAAAATCTCATTGAGTTGATTCATCAAGACGTTGACGCGCAAAAAGAAATTCTTTTATCTTTAAATCCGAGTCGGAAAAAAAACATCGCCCAAGAATTAGAAAATATCATTTCAGAACTCAATGACTTTAAACCTCTCTCTTCAATTCAACCTGAAAAGCTAGATGAACTGGTATATGCGTCTTTTGAATCTCTTCCAGGCCGAGGACTTTCTGTTTTTTGTTCCCGCGCGGCTCATTTTACAACCCTTCGCCTGATGCTGGTTCACTATTGGAAAACGATAGGACTCACTCAAGATTCTGAAAGAAACCCTTACAAAGATCCCAACCTTGCCATCAATCAAGTTTTAAATAAATCCTGCGCCAATCTCATTAAAGAAAAACATAATTGGCTTTTTGCCAAACAAAATAATTACTCGTGGTACAAAATGAGCTTAGACACCTTAAATGAAATCGAAAACATCTTTGCCTATTGGGAGTTTAAAGAAGAGTCGATTTCGCTCCTCTCTTTTGTTTATGAGCGCTATTTAGACGAAAACAGGCTTAGAAAATACGCCCACTATACCCCGCCCCTTTTGGTTCGTTTTATTTGGGATCTTTTAATGAAACATTCTCAAGAATCCACTCTTTTTCGAATGATGGGAAAAAATCGCGTACCTAAACTTATCTTTGATCCCACCATGGGATCTGGAAATTTTCTCATTGAAGCCGCCCAACGGATGAAAGAAGAGCTGGCTCAGGAAAAAGATCCCCAAAAAAGAGCCAAAGAATACAGCCTAGCTCTCACATCTGGTCTTTTTGGGTGTGATATTGATTCGTTCGCTCACTTTTTTTCTGAAATAAAAATGCTTTGGATGATGTCTTCTTTAATTAAAAACACGGAAAAAGTTCTTCTCCATCAAAAAACCAATTTGTCTCTTTCGATCATTCACCAAAATGCTCTCAAACTCTACACACAAGGCCAGCTTGAAATGATACCCCAAGACCCAGAGGAGCCCCTGCTTGCTTTAGATACTAAATTTGGCCTCATGCCTTTAGAAGGACATTTAAAAACAGTCCATTCCAAAATTAAACTTTTGGAAAAGTTTGATGTGTGCATGGGGTGTCCACCCGAAAAAATTTTAAAAGAACAAAAAGATTTCCTAAAAGAACTCATTCAAAAAGCTCCCTACTGGAAACAGCATTATGAGAATAATCTTCTTTATTCCTCTTGGTTTTTTGTATTGGGACTCTCTAAGCTTCGCGAAGGAGGAAAGCTTATTTTTATCACAGAAACCTACTGGCCCACCGAAGAAGGAGCTTCCAGACTCAGACACCACGTTCTTCAAGAAGCCAAAGTTTTAGCTATTTTAGATTTGGGGCATATTCTCATTGAAGAAGACACCACCCCCCTTCCTCGCTACATTACCTTGCTTTCAAAATGTTCCAGCAAAGAAGAACGCGAACGAAATAAAATTAAAATCATTAAAGTCCGCCCCCAAGAAAATCCGGTCACAGCCGCTTTTATTTTAGGGAAATTAAAACAAATTCTCTCTTTTAAAACAACGCTTAATTATTTTTGCGCCATGGAAGAAAATAGTGTCCCGCCTCAGGACACACTGGCTCTCATGACTCCTGAAGTAGCTCTCCATAACCAGTTTTTACCGTATGAAAAAAGAGAAGACAGCGGAAACCTTGTCACTTTTCTTCCAAAACCCATTTGTAAAGAGTCCCCCTATTATCTTCTAACCCTTTTGAACTCCCCTGTTTTAAATTTCTGGTATGCCAACAACGGCAACAAGAAAAACGGAAAAAGATTTTTTGATCCAGCTTCTTTAAAAATGATCCCTATCCGGCCTATCCACTTTTCAAGCCCTATTGAAACTTCCATTCAAACTGAAAAGATGGCTCAAGTAAGCAATGCCCTTTCAAAATTTGATGCAAAATTTTTAATGGCCTACTTAAGCCTAGAGCTCACCCATGGACGAGAAGAATTGGTACATGATGCTTTGGTGCTTATGCAAAAAGAAATTCTAACTCTTCAAAAAACTTTGGAAAAGTATGATCAATTTTTTGAATTCAAAATTAGTACTGCCTTCGAAAATCAGCTCCCCCCGACTTATCGTCCTTTGGCGTTTAGAGCCGTTTATCCTCTTGAAAAACAATGCGCGCTGAAAGATCACAAGAAAATTTTTATTCAAAAAGACACGACACTTCTTGCGGATCAATTCTGCTTGGTAAATTTTAAACATGAAGAAGGCGTCAAAAATGAAGGAGAACATTTAACACTCCTTTCTAAAGAAAATAAAACGATTCAAATTTACGGCCCCGCAGAAATGCTCATATTTATTGAAACCGATCTTAAGAAACAGTCCTTTAATTTTTGGGACGAAATTGAAGCTTCAATATTTTTGCCCAAGGACATCGAAGAATTTGAAGCCTTCAAAGAAGAAATTATTTCTCACGGCGTTAAACAAAAACTAAAACAACTTCAGATTCAAAAAGTTTCAAACCAAATTATTTATAAACTGTATGGATTTAATATCGATGATCCCGATCCTCTAAAATCTAAAGAGGCTCAAGCCGCCACAACCCTCATGGACACCAGCTGTTATTAAAAAACAACCGCCATAAATTCTGCCATGAATGCCCCCTTCTAACTCAATTTTATACTAGAAAAATCGGCATTGGCTATGGTATGAACCTGCCTGGGCATTGATCTAAAAAAATATGATTTATTTTATTATTCTTAACCTGGTTGTTTTTGCCAGTTCTGTTCTTTTACAACGAAGATATTTTTATTCTTCTAATCTTATTGATCGCATGATAGCCAACAGCGTTATTTTCTTAACACATATTGCTTTATCAGAGATCACCTTAGGAATTTTTAATCTTTTATATTTACAAAATCTCATCCTGTTTAGTTTCTTAATTTTGTTATTTGTTTTTTTTATCATTCGCCGAAGACAAAGCAAAGACAAGCCAAAAAATCATTACCAGAATGATGCATATTTTTTAAGTAACAAAACCCTTCTCTTTTGTTTTTCCGTAATCATAGGGTTTTCTCTAACAAAAATTGCTATTAATTTAGTAAGTCCTCCTTTTGGATGGGATAACCTTAATTATCATTTTACTTTTCCAGTAGAGTGGTTAAAACATGGAAATTTAGAAATTCCTATTACAATCGCGGATGATCCCAGCCCTTCCTATTATCCCATCAATGGCAGTCTTTTTTTTCTATGGCTCATACTCCCTTTTAAAAATGTATTTTTGGCAGATTTAGGACAAATTCCGTTTTTTTTCTTAGCATTTTTGGCGGCCTATCGTACCTCTCAACGGGTAGGCTTAGATCAAGAATATTCTTTTTACGCGGCAACTCTTTTCTTTCTGATCCCTAACTTCTTCAAACAGCTGGAAATCGCTTATGTGGACGTAATGGTAGCCTCATTATTTTTAGTATGTGTAAATTATTTATTTCTATTAGAGAGAGAATTTTCACTTAAAAATGCCGTGCTGTATAGTATGGGACTAGGATTATTTTTAGGCATTAAGACCCTTGCTTTGACCTATAGCGCCTTATTGTTCGCGCCATTTCTTTTTCTTTATTTTAAAAACTATAAAAGGACAAGCCTTGCACTGCCCATTTCTATTTTGATCATCATAGGATTGGGAGGGTTTTCATACATCAGAAACTTTATAGATACTGGAAATCCTATGTATCCTTTAGATTTTAAGGTATTGGGTCAAACTATTTTTAAAGGTGTAATGGACTTTGCCACTTATTCAGCGCATTTTACAAAAGAGGACTATCGTCTTTCTAAGCTTCTATTTCATGAGGGACTGGGGATTCAGGCCTGTTTGTTCATATTGCCTTCTCTATTTTTAGCATTGCCCATCAGCTGGATGAAACAGAAAAAAATGCTCAGCCCACTTTTTTTATATTTTCTACTTTTACCTTTTTTGATGTATTTGGTTTATCGGTTTATCATTCCTTTGGCAAATACCAGATATTTATACGCTCTCTTTGCTTTGGGAAGCATTATTAGTCTTTATACAGTCAAAAGTTTAAATATTCCAAAACACATCGTTAAAATCTTAGTGATCATCAGTGTCATTGGAAGCATGTTTGAAATAGCTCGTAAATTAGAACTTATAATATCTGTTATTGCCGCTGTATTCATATTCTTTTTATTTCCATTCGTGACAAAGACAGCAAAACAATGGATTTTGAAAAATAGATTATTGTGTGATGGAGTGTTAGGGATTCTTCTTGCGTGTATGGTTATATTTTTAGAAAAGAATTATGTAAAACATGAATATCCCCGTTATATCACCATGGAGAACTATTCTGGTTTTTGGCCGGATGCTACAAGAGCTTGGAACTGGTTCAATAATAATACATCGGAAAATAATATTGCTTATGCAGGCCGCCCTGTTCCTTTTCCTCTCTATGGGACTTATTTCAAAAATAATGTTTATTATATTTCTATTAATAAAACAGAGCCAGCCAAACTACACTATTTTTTAAATAGTCGATACCAGTGGGGAGGAGACTTCTCAGATCTCCACCAAAGTCTGAGTGAAAAAGGGAATTATCGCGCGGATGCGGATTATTCCGTATGGCTGCGTAATCTTTTACAAAAAAATACGGATTATTTATTTATTTATTCTCTTCATCAAACAAAAGAAATCGCCTTTCCTTTAGAGGACACATGGGCGCGGGATCATTCTGATCAATTTAACTTGGTTTTTTCTAATGAAACGATACGTATTTATAAGGTTATTCAATGAAAGTGGATGTGTCGATTATTATACCAGCCCACAATGAAGAGGGATCTATTCACAAGGTCATTTCTGGTTTAGAAAGCGCTCTTAAAATGAGCCATGAGATCATTGTTGTAAATGACCATTCTATGGACACAACAAAAGAAATCGTAACAAATCTAAAAAATAAATATAAAAATCTTATTTTAATAGATAACGATGGGGAAAATGGGTTTGCGAATACTTTAAAAAAAGGATTGTATGCCGCCGCGGGTGAATATGCTGTCCCTGTCATGGCAGATGCCTGTGACGACGCGCCAACAATCAACGTGATGTATTCAAAAGCACATGAAGGATTTGATATTGTCTGTGGTTCTCGTTATATGAAAATGGGAAAATCGGCAGGAGCTCCTGTCATAAAATCTTTTTTATCTTATTTAGCAAGCCTGATACTTTACTTTTTACTCAGAATACCCACTCATGATATCACAAATGCTTTTAAAATGTATCATTGCAAAATCCTAAAAGCCATTGATATTGAAAGTAAAGGCTTTGAAATTTCTATTGAGATCCCCATTAAAGCTTATATAAAAGGATTTACGCTTACTGAAGTCCCCACAATTTGGTACGGGCGCACAACTGGCAAATCCAATTTCAAAATATTTAAAATGGCGCCTCGCTATTTGAAATGGTGCTTATGGGGAGTTACTCGACGGTATTTTGTGTAATATGAAAGAGTTGCTTATCACTGGATCCGCAGGTCTTATTGGCTCACAAGCTGTAGAGTTTTTTATTGAAAGAGATTTTAGAGTCATAGGAATAGATAATAATATGCGTGCCTATTTTTTTGGAGAAGAGGCAAGCATCGTAGAAAATAAAAAACGGTTAGAAAAAAAATTTAAAGATAAATACGTTCACAAGAGTATCGATATTCGCAATAAAGAAAACGTCGAAGAGATTTTTAAAAAATATCATTTTGATCTCATTCTTCATGCCGCCGCGCAGCCTTCTCATGATTGGGCCGCCAGAGAGCCTTTCACGGATTTTGAAATCAACGCCAACGGCACCTTAAATATGCTGGAGAATTTTAGACACTATTGTCCTCATGCTGTATTTATTTTTACCTCTACTAATAAGGTCTATGGGGATATTCCTAACGCGCTTCCTTTAAAAGAATTAGAGTCCCGATGGGAATTATCTTCTGAGCACCCATTTTATCATGGAATCACTGAAAGGATGTCTGTGGATCATTCCATGCATAGTTTATTTGGAGCATCAAAAGTAGCAGCAGATATTCTTGTTCAAGAATATGGAAAATACTTTGGTCTTAAAACAGCCTGTTTTAGAGGAGGATGCCTCACAGGCCCCCTGCATAAAGGGGCAGAGCTTCATGGTTTTCTTGCCTATTTAATTAAGCGCATCTCTTTAAATAAACCCTACACAATTTATGGCTACAAAGGCAAACAAGTAAGAGATAATATTCATTCCTTTGATTTGGTAAATGCTTTTTGGCATTTCTATAAAAATCCCAGACACGGAGAAGTTTATAATATGGGGGGATCCAGACACTCTCATATTTCCATGAAAGAAGCTGTTGAATATTGTGAACGGGCTTTGAAAAAGAAAGCCAAGATCATCTATTCTGAACAAGCTCGAAAAGGAGATCATATTTGGTATATCTCCAGTGTGGAAAAATTTCGCTCTCACTATCCTGACTGGAACTTTACTTATAACATCTATAAAATTATGGATGAAATTTGCGCGCAAAAATATTGATACTATGGAAAAACAACAGCTATAAATTCTGCCAGGCCGGGATTAGACCGAGTATCTAAAGACGAAATATATTGAAGAGCTTCAGGATCATTCCTAAGCAGCGATAGTCTTTGGCTTAAAACGTGTTCTTGGCCGATAATATCGAACAAATCAAAATGATATCGGGGATCTTGATAAAATTCGACAATCTTTTTCACGGTTTTTAGAAGAGTAGGATGATCTTCAAAATTTGTGAGGAGATCTACGATGATTTTTCTTTTTTGAGAACCTGAAGCTTCGTCAAAAAGTTTCAATAAGAGCTGAGCCGCTTGGGGATCTTTATGTCCAGCCAAGAGAGCAAGGGCTTCTAAGCGAACAGAAAGGGATGCCTCCTGCTCTCCCAAATGAAGTAAGGAGTCTCGAAACAAAGGTGTATCAGGAAAATATTTCTTCACGCTATTTAAGGCTAAAAGTCTTGTTTCTTCAGAAACAGAACCGATGGGCAAATTTAAAATTTTAGTCATTTCATAAAGCACCGCAGGTTCTCGCTCAAAATAGTGTACTGCTGCCACACGAAGTTCTGGATCGAGGTTTAAAAGAAATGGCCGGATGACTTGGGCTGTTGTTTCTTCATAAGGCGATTTTGAGAGGGCTAAAATAATTTCTCTTTGTGTTTGAACATCCGCTCCAGCCAAAAGCCCCGTCAATACTGAAGCATCAGGATTTTTTCGTTTTAACCGTAATACTTCTCCCAATCCCCAAATGGCATTTTTTCGAATAGCAGGATCTTCTGATTTGGCCAAAGGAATTAAAAC
>JACPST010000068.1 GCA_016193165.1 Deltaproteobacteria bacterium | reverse complement strand
GGCCCTCTTTTTTCTCCAGATGTTTATAATAAACTTTTTACCTTTCACGGCGCGATTATGATTTTTATGTTTATTATTCCCATTATTCCCGCGGCCCTTGGAAACTTTTTCTTACCTCTCATGATCGGGGCCAAAGATGTGGCTTTTCCAAGACTTAATCTGGCCAGTTACTACATTTTTATTGGCGGGGCCCTTTTGGCTACTTTAGCCATTTTCTTTGGAGGCGTAGATACGGGGTGGACATTTTATACGCCTTATAGCATTCGCTCAGCCACAAGTGTGATTTTGGTGACGATGGGTGTTTTTGTCATGGGATTTTTATCGATTCTTACAGGGCTTAATTTTATTGTGACGATTCATAAGCTCAGAGCTCCGGGGATGACTTTCCACCGTATGCCTCTCTTTTTGTGGGCGATTTATGCCACAGCCATTATTCAAGTGTTAGCAACGCCTGTGATTGGAATTACAACTCTGCTTTTGGTGATGGAGCGAGTGCTAGGAATTGGATTTTTTGATCCCTTATTAGTTTTTTAGTCTGGGGGCATCACATGTTTGTGAGTGGACAATCGGAATGGGCCAATTTTCTTTTTTCTATTTTAACCATGCTGGTTGCCATTCCTACGGCCATTAAAATTTTTAACTGGACAGCCACGATGTATCGGGGCTCGATTCATCTCCAGACCCCGATGCTCTATGCGCTTTCTTTTATCTTTTTATTTACCATTGGAGGGCTCACAGGCCTTTTTTTAGCAGCGCTTTCAACGGATGTGCACCTTCATGATACGTATTTTGTCGTGGCACATTTTCATTATGTCATGATGGGGGGCACGGTTATGGGGCTTTTGGCCGGGCTTCATTATTGGTGGCCCAAAATGTTTGGAAAAATGTATCCAGAACTTTTAGGAAAAATATCTTGGGCGTTTGTGTTTTTAGGATTTAATGTCACCTTTTTACCCCAATTTTGGTTAGGAAAAATGGGAATGCCCCGGCGTTACCATGATTATGGAGCTGAATTTTCAAGTTTAAATATGGTTTCAACGATAGGGTCTTGGCTGCTTGGCGTAGGATTTTTAATGATGGCTATTTATTTTATCTGGTCTTTATTTAAAGGAGCAAAGGCCAGCGATAATCCTTGGAATGCAAAGACCTTGGAATGGCAGATTTCTTCTCCTCCGACGACACACAATTTTGACAAAGTCCCCACCGTTACTGAAGGGCCGTATCAGTATGGAGTCCTAAAATCATGATCAAGCACGTTCTTGCTGAACATTTTGAAAGCGCTGCTTTTTTTAGCAACAGAAATTTTGCTCTTTGGTGGACTTTTTGTCATTTATATTATGTTTCGTGGCCTCTATCCAGAAGTCTTTCACGAGGCGAGTCGCTATTTAAATCGTCCGATGGGAGCTTTAAATACCGTCGTTCTTATTTGCAGTAGTTTTACGATGGCGATGGCGGTGAGCCGCGCTCAACACAATGAGAGCAAAAAAGCAGCTGTGCTTTTACTCATTACCTTTTTGTTTGGCTTGACTTTTATGGTTGTGAAATATTTTGAATATACGCACAAAATCCATGAGGGGCTTTTGCCAGGCATTCATTTTTCTTTTGCCGAGATGGCCCATCCTAAAGCTCCTTTATTTTTCTCTCTTTATTTTATGATGACCGGGCTTCATGGGCTTCACGTTTTGGTTGGAATGGGGCTTATTTTTTGGGTTTTGGTTCGAGCCGTGAAAGGGGAATTTAGTTCTGAATACTTTACACCTGTAGAGCTCACTGGGCTTTATTGGCATTTGGTGGATTTAATTTGGATTTATCTTTTTCCGTTACTTTACTTAATTGGGTGAGAGAAGAACAATGAAAAGATTTTTAAAATACATTCAAGGACATGAAATAGCCTATCTTGTGGTATGGGGAGCGCTTTTAGTTTTAACGGACTGACAGGCAGTGATGTATTTTTGAGAAACCCTGTGACTTCTTCCAAGTTAAAATTAGCGCAAGCCGTTCCTCCTCCTAAAATAGAACATGAGAAAGATTTTGGTCGTATAACCCCAGAGCTTGTAAAACGCGGTGGAGACCTTTTTAAAGTGCACTGTATGTCTTGTCATACTCCGGAAAAAAGTTTTAAATCGGATACCTCACAAAAAGTCTATGAGATGATTGTCCCGGGAGTGCATGGGGGTTCCCCTCATTCTTTTTCAGATTTAGGTGAAAAAGAGCGCTGGGCCCTGGTGCATTATATCGAGAGCTTAAGGAAGTAAATCTTATGAAGAAGTTTTTAGCATTAGATATTGTTTTAACCTTTATCCTTTTTATTTGGGGGGCGATTGTTCGAACCCAAGGAGCAGGGCTCGCGTGTCCTGATTGGCCGCTGTGTCATGGGAGGATTATTCCACCGTTTGAACTTCCTATTCTTTTGGAGTGGGGACATAGGCTCATTGCTTCTTGTGTTGGATTTTTAACGATTGGGATTTGTGCAGCGATTTTAAAAAGCAAAGAATATCGTGCTCAACTTGGCGGTTTATCTGTAACGACGTTATTTTTTTTGGTATTGCAAGTGGTCTTAGGAGCCATTGTGGTTAAGTTTTTATTAAAACCTTGGCTTGTGGCTGTGCATTTGGGAGTCGCGCTTCTTTTTCTCATTCTTCTGATGACGATGTTTTTTGAGATCAGTGGCATTGGTTATGATGGGCTGGCTTGGCGAACTCGATCTGGTTTTTTAAGATGGCGGTTTAGTCTTGCGGCATGGAGAGATCTGGTTTTTATCCAAATTATTTTGGGAAGCTACGTGGGAGCTTCTCATGCGGGCTTAGCGTGTCCTGATTTTCCCACTTGCTTAGGAGAATGGATCCCCTCTCTTCTTTCAGAACCGGTGGCGATTCATTTTTTTCATAGACTCATTGCCTATGTCCTTTTAGTGTGGATAGGGATTTCTTACCTTGTGGCGAGGAAAACCATTTCAACGCCTCAGTTTCAAAATGCCTTAGCGGCTCTCTTAGGAATGGTGCTATTTCAAATTGTTTTAGGCGTTACGAATGTGTTAGCCAGCCTACCCACTGTAATTCGTGTGGCTCACTTAGGTATTGCAACGATGATCCTTGCCATGGCGGTTGTCATACACTATAAGATACGCCATGCGCGCCTATCTTGAATTGACAAAACCTAGAATTAGTCTTCTTTTTGCCATCACAGGCTTAGCCGCGCTTGTTGTAGAAGGCAGCTTAAGCTTTGGGATGTGGACGCCTTGGATTTTGGTACTTGCTATTTTTTTAGTAGGGGGATCAGCCAATGCTTTTAATCAATATTTTGAACGAGATATTGACGCGCAGATGGAGCGAACGGCTCAAAAACGTCCTTTGCCCTTGCGAAAAATTTCTCCCCTTGCCGCTTTATCTTTTAGTGTTGGAATTGGAGTGGTTGGACTGAGCCTGCTTTTTTATTTTGCCAATGGAAGTATTCTCGCTTTTTTATTAGGGCTTTTTACGATTCTTTTTTATAGTTTTTACTATACACTGTGGCTTAAACCTAGAACCTCTTACAATATTGTGATGGGTGGCGCAGCGGGCGCCATGGGGCCTCTCATCGGATGGGCCGCGGTGACTGGGACAGTAGGATGGGAAGCATGGGTGATGTTTCTCATTATTTTTTTCTGGACGCCTCCACATTTTTGGGCGCTGGCACTGTATCATAAGGAAGATTATGAGAAAGTTTCTCTTCCAATGCTGCCGCTCGTAAAAGGCGATGAAGAAACTCGAAAACAAATTTTTTATTATTCCTTAGTCTTGGTGCCGATTTCACTCAGTTTATTTTTATCTCATGCTTTAAGTTTATTTTATGTGCTGAGCGCTTTAGGATTAGGAATTTTTTTTGTGTGGTTTTCTTTTCGTCTCTACAGTGAAAAAACGCTTTTGCTGGCTCGCCGTCTCTTTGGCTATTCGATTGCCTATCTGATGCTTCTTTTTTTAGTGATGATTGTTGATGGTCTTGTGTAAAAAATTAAAAATGTACAATGGTGCTGTGCGTATACGTGCGAATCTCTCCGGAAGATTTTGATTTTTGATAAACGGTGATGTCTAAGAAAAAAGATCCCTGCCTCATTTTTTTAACATATTTTTGTAAAGGGGTATCTTCTAACGAAAGCGTGAGTTCTCGTCCGACCATAAATCCATAGGTTTTATAAATTTCCTGATTTTCGTTTCTGAATTTAAACTCTGTCAAAAATGCGTTTTCTTTCGCGCTCTCAGGAGTCCAAAGATCACAGGTGATGTGAAGTCTAGGATAAGGAGAAGAATAATAATAGGCTTTTCCAAAGTGATTGAGTTCAATGGATTGACCTGTGAGAATTTTTAAAAGATCAATAGCTTGGGTAAGCTGAATATCTTGTTTTTCAAATTCACTAAATTCTTCCCGCATCTGAACGGACGTTAGTCTTTGTTTTGCAAGTTCTCTGAATTGATAGGTGGGCTCAAAATTTCGGGGTACGGGGTCCGCGTGCAAAGCATTTTTATAATCTTTTTCGTAAAAAATAACATCCGGATTTTGGTTGCGAACTTTCTCAACCATTTCCTGAAGTCCGGGTTGTTCAATTTCAATGTCGGGAAGAATGCCATTGAGTTGAGGGGTTTGGCCTGAGGGGAGGTAGTAAAAACTATAGGTAATACGTACCGTCCCTGTGTTACGGGGCAAGGTCAACAATTGTTGAACGGTTGCTTTTCCATAGGAAAGACTTCCAACCCCTAAAGCTCTTCCATGATCTTGAAGAGCTCCCGTAAAAACTTCAGAAGCAGAGGCAGAGCCATTGTTAATCAGAATAATAAGAGGAGCGGAGGTGAGTTCTCCTGGATGATCAGCTGAGAGTTCTTTGATGTTTCCATTTCGGTCTTTTGTGAAGGTTACAAGTCCTTGGTCTAAAAATAAATCTGCGGTTTCAATCGCGGCATTTAAAGAACCTCCCCCATTCCCTCTTAAATCTAAAAGAATACCTCGAATATCAGAAGGGTAGAGTTCTTTTTTTAATAGACTCATTTCTCGTGCTAATTCGGTATGGAGGGTCTCGGAAAAAGAAAGGATTTGAATATAAACGAGGCCGTTACTTGTAATAAATTGCGAGTGGACTCTGGGGTATGCCAGTTCTTTTTTAAGGATGCCCGAAATTTCTAGAGTTTGATCTCCTCTTTGAACCCTGAACGATAGACTGCCTGAATGAGCTTGGATAATTTTTTGAAATTCGAACAAGGTAAGTTCAGAGCACACTTTATCATTAATTTTGATGATCATATCATCCACTTGCAGCCCGCGTTCCAGGGTAGAAGAGTTCGGAAAAATATAATTGACATGAAATGGGCCGTGATTATTTTCTCCGAGTGCATGATAAGCAATTCCTAAGCCCTTAAAATCCCCATTCATTTGATTGAGAAAATCTTTGAGGTTGGAAGGAGTGTGATAGGCCGCATGGGGATCGATCCGTTGAATCGATTCACTTAAGAAAGTTTCATAGAGGATTTGTAAGTCTTTTTCCAGTGTGGGGGCATTTTGATAGATTTGAGTTAAAGAATTACACAAAGCTTTATATGTGGGAGCTGTTTGAATGATATTTTTAACGGGTTCTTTTTCGATTTCGTCTTTGAGATCGAGATTTTCTAAAGTTTCAAAAGCTCCTTCTTGAGCATACTCCATCATTTGTTCAGGGGTTAGAGTGACATGGATTTTAGGTAAGACCTCAAAACAAAGAGCAACCAAATCACAGTTGAGCGCATCATTTTTGGCGAAAGAAGAAAAGGGAAGAATAAAAAAAATAAGAACTAAAAAAAGCGTTCGGAATAACTTCATAAGATGCTTTGATATATCACGCTATCCTATTGGGATCAAATACTTATTTATTTTTTAATATCT
>JACPST010000067.1 GCA_016193165.1 Deltaproteobacteria bacterium | reverse complement strand
TCTTTGGAACGATCCCTATAAATAGTAATCCCTTTGCAAGACAGTTCATAGGCAAGCCAATATACTTTTCGGACATCTTCAATCGTGGCAGAGTGGGGGAGATTTACGGTTTTAGAAACAGCATTGTCACTATATTTTTGAAAGAGGGCTTGCATACGCACATGCCACTCCAGTGAAATTTCGTGGGCTGTTTTTAACGCTTCTCCTGTGTGAGTTTCGGGCAAAGCTTCTCCTTCTAAAACATGTCGGACATAAGATTTTGCAAAGAGGGGCTCAATCCCACTGGAGCATCCTGCGATTAAACTTAGCGTTCCCGTCGGAGCAATGGTGATGACGGTGGCATTTCGCAGTGGTTTTTGGCCAGCTTTGTCATACAGAGAGCCTTTGAAATTGGGAAAAGCTCCTCGTTTTTGAGCCAAGGCTTGAGAGGCTTCGTGAGCTTGTGTGCGAATGAAAGAAATGACTTCTTCAGAAACTTTAAGGGCTTCCTCGCTATCATAGGGGATATTTTTTTGGATCAAAATATCCGCTAAGCCCATCACCCCTAATCCAATTGTTCGATTGGCTTTGGTGATTTTTTCAATTTGAGGCAAAGGATACGCGTTTGCATCTATAACATTATCTAAGAAGTGCACGGCTGTTTTTGTCAGCTCTTCTAGTTTTTTCCAATCGATGTCTTTGCCATTCATGACCGTATTTAAATTAATCGATCCCAAGTTGCATGACTCGTACGGTAAAAGTATTTGCTCCCCACATGGGTTCGTACTTTCAATCGTGCCTGCGTTTGGAACTTGGTGAGTATTATTGATGCGGTCAATAAAAATAATCCCAGGATCGCCCGTTTTCCATGCGGCTTCTGTAATTTGGCTAAAAACATCCCGAGCGTTCAAAGAACCAACAACCTTTTCTATCGTAGGATCTATAAGAGGATAGGTTTCATTTTTCTTCACAAGCTCCATAAACTTCTCTGTGACAGCAACAGAGATATTAAAATTAATCAAAGCCCCTGGTGTTTCTTTGGAGTGAATGAATTCCAAAATATCAGGATGGTCGACATTCAAAATGGCCATATTGGCGCCCCGCCTTGTTCCGCCTTGTTTAATGGTATCCGTGACGGAGTTAAACACAGAAATAAAGGAAAGAGGCCCACTCGAAGTTCCCTGAGTGGTTTTAATGGCGCTGTTTTTAGGGCGAAGTTTTGAAAAATTAAATCCTGTTCCACCGCCCGATTTTTGAATGAGAGCCGTGTGTTTTAGCGTCTCAAAAATAGAATCCATCGAATCTTCAATGGGCAACACAAAGCAGGCAGAAAGTTGCCCTAAGTCTGTTCCTGCATTCATGAGAGTGGGAGAGTTGGGCAAAAATTCTAATTGAGAGAGCATGTCATAAAATTTTTCTTCAATCTCTCGAATATCTTTTTCTCCATACGCTTTATCGGGTGCAACAATGGCTTTGGCCACGCGTTCAAAAAGCTGTTCGGGAGTTTCGATGAGCTCGCCTTTTTCATTTTTTCGAAGGTAGCGTTTTTCAAGAACAATGCGAGCGTTGGAAGTTAGCTGAACTTTAGATCGATGGGGTGTTGGAGGTTTTTTAATTTGGTAATGGTCAATTTTAGAAGAAATCATCCGCTCCAAAAACTCTTTTTGGGCCTCTCCAAGATCAATTTCAATGCTTTTGGTGAGATATTGGATAAACCGCCCCCTATTGAGAGCCAGTCTTGGGGACTTCTCTACAAAGGGAAGAGAGGTCTGTACTGCTGGAAACTTCATCTGTCATTCACCTTCTTCTTTTAACTATAGTTCTCTTCCTAAAGCACGTCAACATATGAATTTTAAAGGGGTTTTTGATGCTTGTATAAAAAATAGTCAAATATCGAAGGTCTAAGGGTTTAGGTTGTAACTTATTGATATTTAAGTATATTTTATGGTCTTCTCATAATGTGAATTTTACCCCTGCCCAGAATATAATCATTTCCACCGTTTTGATGTAATTCTAGGCAGTCTATATAACTTATTGATTTAACTACATAAAATTAAATATGTCAGGTGTGGCATGCCTATTGCTTAGTATATAAGTAAAAGGACGATGACCGAAGGGTGAGACCCGCAGGTATTGTTGGTTGTTACAATTCAAATTGAAGTGGCGGAGGTAGTTTATGTTGATGAAGTTGAGATGGATGTTCAATCCTGTGCTTATTAGAAAAATAATTATTATTTTGCTCGCAATTCTCATTGCGTCGATTACCACAAGTTTTTCTTTTGGTGTCAGAAAGGCGCATGGGGGCGAAGCTGAAGAACTTGTTGCAAGGCAGAAGACAGAAGATCTTACTCTGCTTAAGGACATTATTTCAGATGTTTCAAAGATTTTAAAGGGAGAAGCCGTCGTGAAGACAGCAGTCATTGCTAAACTAGAAGCCTATAAGAAACGAGATGTAAGCTTGGCAAGTGCATTAGAAAAGAGCATGGAAGCTTTGTCAGGAGATTCTTTAACGGACGTTCAGAAAAGAGCCTTGACGGAAAATTTAGAAAAACTTGTTGAAAAACGTGACGAACTTGCAAAAAGTGTACGTGCTTCTTCTAGTGCTTCAGTTGCTACCTGTGAAAAAGCTGAAAAATTAGAAGAAGAAGTGGCAGAACTTAAAGAATTCATTACAGCGTTAGAAGAGAAAATTGAGAAGAGAGAAGAAAAATTTGAAAAAGAGCGAGATAGTTTAGAAATGCTCATCATTCAACTTACGGCTCGCTCAGAAATTGCTTCTGATCTTGTCAATGCGACACCTGAGCTTCTTTTGCAAAGGTACAATGTGGAACGCGTAAAAATGGTGGCATTGCTGCAAGAGAGAGCTTCATTAAAAGCCGCGATTGAAGCGTTTGATGATCGCATTGAAAGGCTGGAAGCCAAAGAAGAAAAATCAGACGAAGATCAAGAAAAGCTGGAAAAATATCAAGAAAGACGAGAAAAACTCGCGAACCAAAAGTCTGATTTAGAAAAAGGAGCTTTGCGTAGCCAAATTCTTGTTCAAGAACTTGAAAAGAAGCTTAAAGAAACAATCGCAGCTTCTGTGGTTCAGACCGGTCGTGGGGTTCGAGTGGATCCTCAAACAGGATTACCTCTCCCCGGACAAGAAACGATGCAGCCTCAAGGTGCTCCATTAGGAAATCCTCGAGATGAGGCCATTCGAACTGCGATTTTAGGACTTTATGGTGGTCAGGTGCCTGGGGCAAATCCCTCTGTGCCGACCATTCAACAGCAGGCTAGTCCTGCACCCGTTCCGACACCTGCCCCTATTCCAGGTGGTGTGAGTACAGGACGAGGAAGCCGAGGAATTTCGGCTGGAAGGCCCGAAGACAATAGTCTGAGAGCTTTAATTGATTATGCTAATGGCAGATAAGGAAGGGTCGCTGACCCAAGAAGGAGATAAAGCGATGAAATCGATGAAGTTGATCAAAGTGGTAGTGGTTTTGGCAGTGTTCTTAGGGACTTATGCCCTAAAGGATTTTACACAATTCACCGATAACGTATATGCGGCTTGTAGAATGGTCGGCAATACGCAAATTTGTGATGAACCAGGCTCTCATGAACATGCTACTGATGGAAGCAAAGTGGAAGGTAGTACAAAAACTGAACCTAAGGCAGGAGATAAAGACGAAGAGATTAAAAGAACAGAAATTGTTGGAGACACAGCTACTGTGACTTGCGGTAAAGATACACCAGATTCTAAAATAGATGATTTGGTGACTAAGCTTCAAGCTGCAGGTGTGGTGAGCATCTTTGTTAAAAAAGAAGGAGGCAAGAAAGCCTCTGAAAAAGGAAAAAAGAAACAAAATGAAGAAGATTACGAACTCAGTGCGGCTGACGAAGATGATTACATCTTGGCTAAAGCTTGGGATGAGGTATTAGCCATGCTTCGTGGAAATCCGATGTATGCAAAAGACTTCGATAACCCAGATCTGAGCGAATCTTTAGAAGAAAGAATCGATGCTCGGATTGAAAGACAAGTGGAAAAATTTGTAGAAGCTTATGTGGAGGAGACTATTAAGCGTCTGACAAAAACTCAAGCGGTGAACTTGCTCGATGATGAAGATGAGCCGCCAATGAGAAGCTTACAGAAGAGTATAATGAATTGGCAGATAAAGGGGATGAGATGAATCGTGAAGAGCAAGTGCGTTACCGAAGACTTCATCTGCAGCTTCATACATTAGATAAGCTTAAGAAAGCGTTCAATGGGGCTGTCCGAGCAGCTGAAGAACAAATCGCAATTGCTTCAGGCCAAGGGACTGACGAAGATATGTTTCCTCCGATGCCCGGAATGCCTGGCATGGATCCATTCGATCCCTTTGGTGGATATACTCAAAAACCTCAAACAGGGTGGGGACTCAATATTGGAAGCACCCCTTGGGGTGGAGTGACCTTCGGAGTAGATCGCATGGGACAAACTGGCGATTGGGGGATTAGCGGTGGATATGAACATGTCCCCCAAAACTATTTAGAGATGTTTGGCCCCATGGGTGCCGGTGGATTTGGTGGTGGCTTTAGTCCGTATGCCAATCCATCAGATTTTATGGGATTAGGCGGTGGTGGATATCCCGGCGGTTTTAACGGCGTTTTTAAAAGATTTTAGTGTTGTGATTTCTGAACTTGAGTTCGCGTTGGAAGTACGTAGGGTGTTGTAACTCAAACTGGTGCTCTTGCTGAAAATATAATGTCATCCTGAGGCAAAGCCGAAGGATCGCAAAAAGGAGAGGGTTTATGAAATCCGTCCTCTGTTTTGTCATGCTTTTTGTGATGGGTATCGCTCTGCCCTTAAAAGAAGCTGCTGCAACGATAGGAATAGAAAGAGATCGCCGCGAAGAAGCGGCAATTAATCGAATGATTCCACCGTTGGCCGTGACAGCGGCACCCCAAGGGCAAACGCCACTCGACGATGCCTTTGTATTGAGTAAGGACATTGGAAATTTACAAACACGACTTCAAACTCTAGAAAGACAAATTGAAAACCATAAAAGAGATGCTCATAGAGCCGGCACTCAAAGGGACTATCGAAAGCGAAATACGTATTTAGCAGCCGCAAAACAAGCCGAAGTCGAAGCTCAAAAGATTCGTGATCAGATCGCGCAAAAAGAAAGTGAACGCCATGCAAAAGTAGAAGAGGTGAGGCGTCTTGGATTGTCAGCTTATTCGAATGTAGCAGATGCCATACATCTTAATGATATTGCGCGCGATGAAACGATGGGAAATGCGATGCGACGCCTTGATCCTGCTAAAGTGAGGGGTGCGGCGGCAGGCGCTCGGATTCCAGAGGAACTTTGGCCTTTATCTAAAGAATTTGCGGATGATGAAGTTGCGATGGGAGTTATTCTTAAAGATGCCAGAGTTGGGCGCTGCAGGTCAATCGCTTCAACAAAATAGAGTGGGATTAGAGAATCGTTTTCGAGATGTCAGTGACAAGATTAACGAATTAGAAAAAGTAAGAAAGGAAGATGGAACAGATGAAGCGCAAAGAAGAGAAATTGATAGCGAAATAAATATCCTTCGCCGAAGACAAGAAAATCTTCAATATGCGTTACTTTCAGGAACTCAAAACGCTCAGCCTCCGATGGATGCCAAGGAACTGGCGCGGAGAGAACAAAGAGAGCGAGAAATTATGCTCGAGCAAAAGCGGCTCCGAGCCGCAGGACGAGATGAAGAAGAAATTCAGCGCGTGGCCAATGCTATGCGGGTACAGCCTTTGCCTAAAGAAGACGAGGGATTTTGCCAGACAGCGTGGGATATTACAAAAAGTATTGCGGGAGGAACATGGGGTGGGATTAAAACTGCGGGGGGTGCCATAGGGACGGGGGCAAAGTGGGTAGGTGGAGGGCTCTTGGAAGCCGGAAGTTTCTTCGGCCAACATGGGACTCCTATTAAACAAGCGCTCTTTGCGACCTTTTCCGCCTTAGCTCAGCATCAATACACGAAAAAAGGAAGTCAGAATAGTAATACAGAAGTTTATCGAGGGCTTGCGATTGCCTTGGGACTCGACATGGGATTTAAGGGAGAAATGCCTCGAGGGATGATGGAGACTGTCGATCCTCTCACGCCTTTTAAAAGGCCTGCTTTATCTTCTCAGCAAATCATTGGAGGGCAAGATGAAGTTTTGAGAAATGTTTTAAATATTGGGGGAAATCCTGCTTCCGCCGGTGGTTTTCCTTATGGAGCACAAGATCAGCTTCAAGCGATTTTAGAAAGCACGCGTCCGGCTGCTCCGGGTTCTATCGTAGGCGGAAGATTTCCTGCGTCAGCCAGCGGAGCGTTTCCAGGGATTTACGATCCTAGTTATAGAAATTTTACAGGCCAAGCTTACAATGGTTTTCCTCCGCTTTCTTCAACTCCAACACAAGGAGCCATTTTAAATCCGAACTTTGGAACGGGAAATCCCTTTGTCATGGGAAGCGGACTTGCGGCCATTGCGCAGCAAACCGCTTCGGCAAACCAAGGGAGACAAAATTTAGGAAATTTGGTCGCAGCCACAGCGGCTGAGCGGGGAGGAATCCAGAATTTTAGACAACAGCTTGAAAGAATCAATCCTCCCGGAAACTCTTTGAAAGATTTGATTGATGGTGTGGCGAGGGTAGACGTGAGTGGCAGGGCTTTAACTGCGAGAGGTCAAGATATAAATCAAGTTCTTGCTCAAGGGAGCGCTTCGATGGCCAATAGTCAGATGTTAGAACAATACTCCAGATACAATACCGAACTTCGAAAAATTTCGGATTTGAATAAAGATCTTTTTGATGCGGCACGAGAGTTTAGAAGATTTGATTTTGAAATTCAGCGTGACGCAGATGGCCTCATGGCAGGCTCTCCCAAAGATTGGTCTAAAAACATGAACGCTAGAAATGACGCGCTTTTAAGGCTCTTGGATTTAACGCAAAAAAGAAATGAAGCGATGACCAACATTGCGTTGATAGTTTATAATCCCGCGCTTTATCAAAGAATTTTAAAACTAACACCAACTGTTTCCGGTTCCGCGCCTCCCGCTCGAACTTCCCGGCTGTGGCAATTCTTTTTTGTGAGACCCGTGTGGGCGGCAGAGATTTTAAAAGCTGCTCCCTCTTTTATTCCGGGATGGAGAGAAATTTTGAAAGAAGAACAAATGAGAGTTGAAAGAGAATTGGCTAAAAAGAGACAAGAAAAAGCCAGCCTCCTTTTTCAGGTAGAAAAACTAGTGGCTTTAGATCCCGATGGGGTGCATGAAATTAATGTGCCTGTGCTTCAAGTCGAAGAATTAAATATGAAGGCGATTGCCCTTCAAACACGCCAAAATTTAGAAAAACTTAAAAAAGCAGAAGATGCGGTTAATGTCAGTATCAAAATGGCCGCTCAAGAAAAACAAGAAGCAGCAAAGCAAATTAAGGATTATCGTTTCTTGTTGTCACAGCTCGAAGAAGAAGCTAAACAATGTGCCAATGAACTGGCAAAAGTTGAACGGCTTCAGCTTGAAAAACGAACGGAATTTGAAATTTTCCATCACTTTAAACCTAAAGGAGAAAAACTTTTAGGCCGCGCTCCTTCTTCTTTATGAAATCTCCTCTCAAAGATGTGACGTTAGCCGATATTCAAGAAGCGCACTCCAAAATTAAGGAGGCCATCGTTGAAACTCCTTTTAAACGCTCTAATTATTTTTCTGAGCTTTTATCGAAGAATATTTTTTTGAAGATGGAAAACTTACAAAATACAGGAGCCTTTAAAGTCCGAGGAGCCAGAAATAAACTTTTATCTCTGACGGAAGAAGAAAAGAAAAAAGGAGTGATTACCGCCTCGGCTGGAAATCATGCCCAAGGGGTAGCTCATCAAGCCAAGCTCTTGGGGATTACTTCGACCATTGTAATGCCGGAAAGCTCCCCCATGGGAAAAGTGATTGCAACCAAAGGCTATGGGGCCAAAGTGATTTTAAAAGGGGGCAGTTATGATGAAGCCTATGAGGAAGCTCTCAGAGTTCAAAAAGAAACGGGAGCGACGTTTATTCACGCCTATGAAGATCCTTATATTATTGCAGGTCAAGGAACGATCGGTCTTGAGATTTTGGAAAAGAAGAAAGATGTGGAAGTCATTTTTGTCCCAATCGGAGGCGGGGGGCTTATTTCCGGCATTGCGATTGCTGTAAAGTCTTTAAATCCTAAAGTTAAAATTAT
Organism: Deltaproteobacteria bacterium; assembly: GCA_016193165.1. GTDB lineage: Bacteria > Bdellovibrionota > JACOXK01 > 2-02-FULL-40-11 > 2-02-FULL-40-11 > JACPST01. The sequence goes on along the minus strand of JACPST010000067.1, from coordinate 11,236 downwards.
AGGTGTTCAAGCCGACGGGGCCGCCACAATGGCCGAGTCTTTAAAAAAAGGAAAGCCTTTGACCCTAGAGGCTATTCGAACCATGGCGGAAGGAATTTCAGTCAAAAAGGCAAGCCCCTATACCTTTGGGTTTATTCAAAAATATGTCGATGAAATTGTAACTGTTTCCGATGAAGAAATTACCTTTGCTATTTTGCAGCTTTTAGAAAAAGCAAAAACAGTTGTAGAAGGGGCTGGAGCGACTACACTGGCCGCGCTTTTATCTCAAAAAGTAAAACTCAAAGAAAAAAATATTGTGTGTTTATTGAGCGGCGGCAATATTGATGTAACAACCCTTTCTCACATTATTGAACGAGGATTAGTGCAAGAAGGGCGGATGATGAGGCTTAGTATTACTCTTGATGATAAACCTGGCGCTCTTCATCAGCTCACCAAAGTAGTGGCAGAGCTTAAGGCCAACATTATGCAAGTGAGCCATGACCGGACTCTTTTAAATCTTCCTTTTGGAAAAACCCGCGTTCTTTTGACACTTGAAACCCGAGGGCTGGATCATATCGAAGAAGTTCTTCACAAGCTCACCGCTTCAGGCTATAGTGTCGAACGTCACGATGCGTAAAGACATTGTTATCCTTCCTGGAAAAAGAACAGCATTTGGAGCCTTTGGAGGTAGTCTTAAAGATTTTACCGCCAATGACTTAGGCGTATTTTCGGCCAAAGGGGCATTAGAAGCGGCGGGCGTAAGGCCTGCGTCCATTGATCATGTCATTTTTGGGAATGTCGCTCAAACCTCTCAAGATGCGGCCTATTTGGCGCGTCACATTGGGTTAAAAAGTGGTGTTCCTATCCCCGTGCCGGCCTATACGGTCAATCGCCTCTGTGGTTCTGGATTTCAAGCCATTGTGAACGCTGCTGAAGAGCTTTTGCTCGAAGAAGCAGAGATGGTTTTAGCGGGGGGCACAGAAAGTATGAGCCAAGCTCCGTATGTTGTGAAAGGTGCCCGCTGGGGCATTCGAATGGGCTCGACGGAACTCCAAGACTATTTGTGGGCGGCTCTCACAGATACTTACACAGGACTTTCGATGGCTGTGAGTACCGAAGAATTGGCTAAGCAAAAGGGGGTTTCGAGACAATCCACCGATGAATATGCACTTCGAAGTCAGATGGCATACAAAAAAGCGTTTGAAGCCGGATTTTTTAAAGAAGAAATTATTCCCATCGAGATCAAAGATCGAAAAGGAAATAAAATTTTATTTGATAAAGACGAACATCCCAAACCCGATACTACGTTAGAAGGCCTTTCGAAGCTGAAGCCTTATTTTGTTGAAGGAGGGGTGGTGACAGCTGGTAGTGCTAGCGGCATTACCGACGGCGCGGCAGCCATGGTGGTCACAACTGCGGAGCGGGCGAAGAGAGAGAATTTAAAACCGATCGGACGACTTTTAGGATGGGCGGTGTCAGGATGTGATCCCAAGTTTATGGGGATTGGGCCGGCTCTTGCCATTCCCAAAGCGCTTCAAAAAGTAGGGCTTTCGTTGAAAGGCATAGATTTGATTGAAGTGAATGAAGCCTTTGGGGCTCAGGTTTTGGCCGTGGAAAAAGGATTAGGTTTGAATCGCGAAATTACCAATGTCAATGGAGGAGCCATTTCTGTGGGTCATCCTCTCGGAGCCTCTGGCGCTCGAATTACGCTTCATCTGCTCTACGAACTTCGTCGCCGCAAGAAAAAAGTTGGCATCGGTTCTGCTTGCATCGGCGGCGGCCAAGGCATCGCCCTCGTCGTTGAGGCTCTTTAGGGATTATCTGTAAATATCCTTGTAGATAACTCGGTCTAGAAAATATTCTTTAATATCCAATCGCTTTATAAGGTCACATTTTCTTTATACGTGCCAAAAATTTCTCGGAGACTGTCTGCAATTTCTCCAAGGGTGGCATGAGATTCTATGGCATCTAAAATTTTTGGGATTACGTTTTCTTGGCCTTTGGCGGCTTCTTTAATTTTTGAAAGAGAGGTCTCAACCTTTTTGACATCTCTATTTTTCTTAAACTTTTTTAACTTTTCAATTTGTTTTCGTTCTAGTTGAGGACTAACTTTTTGAACCTCCATTTTTTCTTCTTTTTCAATAGTAAATGCGTTGACCCCAACAATGATTTCTTCTTTCGCTTCGATCTTTTTCTGAGTGGCAAAACTTTTGGACTGAATTTCTTTCTGGAGATATCCATTTTGAATGCAAGCAATCACTCCTCCTTGATCATCAATTTTTTGAATATACGCTTTGGCTTTTTCTTCCATTTCATTGGTGAGCGCTTCAATGGCATAGGAGCCGCCAAAGGGATCTGCAATACTGCAAACTCCAGATTCATAAGCGATAATTTGCTGGGTACGAAGGGCAATGCGTGCGGCCTCTTCCGTCGGAAGCGAAAGGGCTTCGTCAAAACTATTGGTATGGAGAGATTGTGCGCCCCCAAACACCGCGGCTAATGCTTGAAGCGTGACTCTGGAAATATTATTATAAGGCTGTTGAGCGGTAAGCGAAGAACCGGCTGTTTGAGCGTGGAATCGTAACATGCAAGATCGATCATTTTTTGCGTGGAAACGTTCTTTCATGATCTTTGCCCAAAGGCGTCTGGCCGCGCGAAACTTGGCAATTTCTTCTAAAAAATTATTGTGCACATTAAAAAAGAAAGAAAGACGTGGAGCAAAGTCATCCACTTCCAATCCTGCCTTTAAAGCGGCTTCAACGTAGGTAATCCCATTGGCGAGAGTAAAAGCTACTTCTTGAACGGCTGTGGAACCCGCTTCTCGAATGTGATATCCCGAAATAGAAATCGTATTCCACAGGGGGAGATGATCCTTACAAAATTTAAAAATATCTGTGACAAGTCGCAACGAAGCTTGAGGCGGATAAATATAGGTTCCCCGGGAAATATATTCTTTTAAAATATCGTTTTGAATGGTGCCTTGAAGTTTTATGAAAGGGACTTTTTGGGCTTTAGCCAATGCCATATAAAGACAAAGAAGAATAGAAGCTGTGGCATTGATGGTCATCGAAGTTGAAACTTCTCCCAGAGGAATTCCCTTGAGAAGGGTTTTCATGTCATCGAGTGTATTGATGGCCACCCCGACTTTTCCCACTTCTCCTCGACTCATCGGATGGTCAGAATCAAACCCCATTTGCGTCGGTAAATCAAAGGCTACGCTTAAGCCCTTTTGGCCGTGTTTTAAAAGATAGTGATAGCGTTTATTGGATTCTTCAGCCGTTCCAAACCCTGCGTATTGGCGCGTTGTCCAAAGTTTGGTGCGATACATTTCAGGCTGGATGCCTCGAGTGAAAGGAAATTGGCCGGGTTTTTCATGGGGGGCAGGCATGTTATTCGATCAAAAGTAAATCGACTCCCGCATCCACCGTTTTTCCTTCTTTGACTTTAATGTCTTTTACTTTTCCAGAAGAGGGAGCTTTAAGCTCATTTTCCATTTTCATGGCTTCCATAATGATGAGTCCTTGGCCCTTGGTGACGGTGTCTCCCACCTTAGCCAAGACTTTAATAATTTTTCCGGGCATACGAGAGATGATCTTTTTTTCTCCAAATTCTTTAAGTCTGGCTAAAGTTGATTTTTGGTGGATGAGTTCTACGCAATAAAGATTTCCACGCGAAAGGACATTGTAGAGATGATCTTTGCTTTCAATATCAAATTCATAAGATTTCCCTTTGTACAGCAGAGAGTAGCCCCCCGCGAGTTTGTCAATGGCATCAACGTGGAAAGGAGCTCCATCGTCAATGGTGATCAAATAACCGCCTCCCCCATTTCGTACATCTTCTTCAATTTTAACTTTCTGAGGTCGTTCTCCAAAATAAGCATCAAAAACCATGGCTATAAAATTCCTCTATTAAAATGTCTCAAAGATTCTACCCGTGCTTCTCTAAGCCATGGAGACATATGAAACTCTTCTTGAACAAAGGCTAGGCTCGACTTTCTTTTCTTATACGCATCTACAGCGGCCGCCGCCAAAACCATATCCCTCAAAGGTTGAGCAGGCTTGGTTTTAGGTGTCTTAAATTCTTGATCGATGAAATGGGTGTCGTACTTTCCCTGAATAAAGGGATTCATTTGAACCACTTGTCTGTGAAAGATGAGATTGGTACGAATGCCTTGGATGACAAATTCTTTTAGCACACGTGAGAGTCGATGCACTGCTTCTTTGCGAGAGGCTCCCCACACACAGAGCTTTCCAATCAAAGGATCATAATAAATTGGGATTTCACATCCCAAGTAAAGGTAGCTGTCTAACCGAACAAAAGGGCCCTGGGGGATACGATACGAAAGAATCTTTCCCGGGCTGGGAAGAAAATGATTCAAAGGATCTTCCGCGTAAATTCTGCATTCAATGGCATGGCCTTTTTGAACAATATCTTTTTGTTTAAAAGGAATAGGATGGCCTTGGGCAATTTTAATTTGGAGTTTTACAATGTCCACGCCCGTGACCATTTCTGTGATGGGATGTTCCACTTGGACACGCGTATTCATTTCTAAAAAATAAAGGTTCTTCTTTTTATCGACTAAAAATTCAAATGTTCCGGCATTCGTATACTTGATAGCTTTGGCGGCTTGAAGGGCTACTTTACAAATTTTTTCTCGAAGTTTCGCGTCAATATAAGGAGACGGACTTTCTTCAATAACTTTTTGATGGCGTCTTTGAATGGAACATTCTCTCTCAAAAAGATGAATGACTGTTCCATGGGTGTCGCCCAAAATTTGGATTTCAATGTGGTGGGGGCCTTCCAGATATTTTTCAATGTAGAGGGTGTCGTCGTCAAACGCCGCTTTAGCTTCCCGCTGGGCAGCCGCGAGAGATTTTTCCAATTCTTTTTCGCTCGATACAACTCTCATGCCTTTGCCTCCACCACCGGCCGAGGCTTTGACAACGACAGGATAGCCTAGTTTTTGGGATATCTTTTTGGCTTGAGGTAAAGACCGAATGGATTCCGTCGTTCCTGGAACCACAGGAATCCCTGCTTTAATCATGGTTTCCCGAGAGGCAACTTTATCTCCCATGAGGCGCATGACCTCGGGAGAGGGGCCAATAAAAGTAAGCCCTAATTCTTCGCAGGCAAAAGCGAATTCGTCATTTTCGGACAAAAACCCATAGCCGGGGTGTATGGCATCTACTCGAGCATGCTTAGCAATTTCAATAATTTTAGGGATGTTTAAATAACTTTCGGACGCAATGGGATTTCCCAAAGGATAGGCTTCATCCGCCAAAGAAATGTGAGAGCTTCCACGATCCGCGTCGGAATAAACAGCAACGGCTTCTATCTCTAATTCATGCAGAGCACGAATGATCCGAATCGCAATTTCTCCCCGGTTTGCGACTAAAACCTTTTTAAAAAGTTTGGGCATGTTTTAAAGAGGGATATTTCCGTGTTTTTTGGGGGGAAAAGCCTCTCGTTTGTTTTTGAGCATCTCTAAAGCTTTGATGAGTTTATACCGCGTGTCTTTAGGAGAGATGATGGCGTCCAAGTATCCCAATTCTGCCGCTTTGTAAGGATTTGCAAATTTTTCCCGGTATTCTTGAACAAGCTCTTCTCTTTTTTGTTCGGACTGGGCGGCAGTCTCAATTTCTTTTTTAAAAATAATATTCACTGCTCCTTCGGGCCCCATCACGGCAATTTCAGCCGATGGGTAGGCATAGTTGATATCCGCTCTTAAATGTTTTGAGGCCATAACGTCATAGGCTCCGCCGTAGGCTTTCCGTGTAATGAGGGTGATTTTAGGAACAGTAGCTTCCGCATAAGCATATAAAAGTTTTGCGCCGTGTTTAATAATGCCTCCATATTCTTGCTCTGTGCCGGGGAGAAATCCTGGAACATCAACAAGGGTAATCAGGGGAATATTAAATGCGTCACAAAATCGTACAAACCGAGCGGCTTTGAGAGAAGCGGCAATATCTAAGCAGCCTGCCAAAACGTCAGGTTGATTGGCAACAATTCCTACCGATCGGCCGTTGAGCCTTGCAAACCCAACCACAATGTTTAGGGCGTAGTGTTGTTGGATTTCAAAAAATTTTTCTTTTTCGATGATACTATGAATAATTTTTTTAATGTCATACGGTTTTTTAGAGTTATCTGGAATGACATTTAAAAGTTCCGGGTCAGATCTTTTGGGATCATCTTGGGTGCGTATGCGAGGGGAGTCTTCAAGATTATTTGAGGGCAAATAGCTTAAAAGTTCACGAATCATCTGAAGACATTGCTTTTCATCATCTATGGCAAAATGAGCTACCCCACTTTGGGTATTGTGCGTCATAGCTCCGCCCAACTTTTCTTTGGTAACTTCCTCATGCGTTACAGCTTTAATGACTTCTGGGCCAGTGACGAACATGTAGCTTGTGTTTTTTACCATAAAAACAAAATCTGTAATGGCCGGAGAGTAAACGGCTCCTCCCGCGCAAGGGCCCATAACGGCGGTGATTTGAGGAATAACGCCCGAGGCCATCGTGTTTCTTAGAAAAAGATCCGCGTAGCCCCCTAAAGATTCTACCCCTTCTTGAATGCGAGCGCCGCCTGAGTCACAAAGTCCAATGATTGGAGCCCCATTTTTAAGTGCCATTTCCATCACCTTGCATATTTTTTTTGCATTAGCGCCGCTTAAGCTTCCCCCCACAATAGTGAAATCTTGAGCATAGACATAAACGAGACGCCCTTCGATGGTGCCATAGCCAGAGACAACGCCATCTCCAGCGTATCTTTGTTTATCAATTCCAAAATCAGAGGAGCGGTGTTTTACAAAACGATCGATCTCTACAAAACTATCTTCATCCAGAAGTGAATCGATGCGTTCTCGGGCGGTGAGTTTTCCTGCTTCATGCTGGCGATCAATCCTTTCTTGACCTCCTCCAAGCCGAGCCTCTTTGTTTAATTCCTCAAGAATTTCATAGGGATTAGACATGTTTAAAAATCAAGTTTAGCAAATCGAAGAACCTTGTCAATTAAGTTTTGGTATGATACTTTTTGAAATATGGCCGAGACTAAGGAAACACGCCTTTGTCCCCGCACACGCATTCAAGCTCAGATTATTTTTAAGATTCCAAAAGCTGCTCAAAAGGGCAAAGATAGCTTTCTAACTTTCTACTCTGAAAATATTAGTGAGGGAGGGGTATTTTTAAAAACGGCCACTCCTAAAATTCCTTTTTCAGCTGGCGTTATTGTAGACCTTCATTTCTCTTTGCCTGGAAATCCCGCGCTCATTCGTACTAAAGGCAAGGTGATTTGGACCACGGAAGGATGGTCTTCTGATTTAGAAGGGGTCAATGGTTTTGGGATTCAGTTTACAGATATGAAGGCAGAGTTTCTGGCGCTCATTCGCCGTTTTGTTTCTGAAAATTTAGAAAAGTGAATGGGACGAATATTGTACTTTTCAACTTTTTGAATCAGCCCTGAGCGAGAAATACCCAGTTCTCGTGACACTTTAGATTTATTCCAATTGTGTTTCATGAGCGATTCTAAAACCATTTTTCTTTCTAAAAGCTCCATAGCTTTAGGCAAACTCTCTGTATTTTGGATGATCGAAAAAAGTTCTTTCAGAGAAGCTCCAATGATTTTTTCTGGTAAGTGTTCAATAGAAAAATACTTGGTTCCGGGATTGTCGATCAAGAGGCGTTTAATCTCAAGTTTCAATTCACTGACGTTGCCTGGCCAAGAATAATCCGCAAGCTTGGTGAGAGCCGAGGAAGAAAACCGGGAAATATTTTTTTCATTTTGGGAAAATTCCCGGACAAAGGTATCGATTAAAGGCAAAATATCTTCTTTGCGTTCTCTCAAAGGCAGTATGGTCAGTGTCATTGATTTTACACGATGATAGATACTATCTTCGATATCCGCGATTTTTTGAGCGGAGAAAATGATGCGGGTATGGACAGGGGCCAGCTGTAAACATTCTAAAAGTTTTTTTTGTTTTTCAGGGGTCACCAACGATACTTCTGGAAAATACAGAGTAGAATATTGGGGTTTTAAAAGAGCCTCTAAGGATTGAATTCCATCATACACTAAAAAAGGTCCTTGGCGGTTAGATTTTAGGTGAACAGCTCTGGCCAGGGCTTCTTTTCCGCATCCTTTTTCAGCCAAAATTAAAAGAGGTAAAGCCTTGTCTTTATATTTTTCGGCCATCCAAAACATTTTTTGCATGAGATGGCTTTTGCTAAATATAAATCCAAATTGTGTTTTTTCATGAAGATGATTTCGCAAAATTTCAGTTTCTTTTTCTTTCAGATCTAGGGCGTCACACAAAGAAAGGGTTGTGTGATGAATTTCTTCTAACGCGGACAGAGCGTAAGGATTTTTTTCTTGAAGTCCATGAATGATGTGTTGAATTTTAACTGTCGTTTGGTCTTTTAACTGCTGTGATGGCATATCTTCTTCCGAAACTCTTTAGGAGGCCGCTGTTGATTTTAGCAATATCTGTGCCAAGGTATAAAAATGAGGACTTAAAGAGCTTAAAATTATAAGTAATTGATATTGCTTATGAATATTTATTCTTAAATTTAAGAATCAAAGTTTTAAAATAGGGAAAAAGTGTATTTTACGTAAACGCTTTAGCCGACGTCTACTTCTTAAGCATCTTACGTTTGTCGAGGCCGTACTTTTCTACTTTCATAATCAAGCCCGCCCGGCTGATCCCAAGTTCCTTGGCCAGTTTGGATTTATTCCAGCTTACGCGCCGGAGTCCCTCTTTAATCATTTCTCGTTCGAGTTCTTCAAGAGCATCTTTGAGTTTTCCTTGGACGCGCACACCTTGGATTTTGCCTTTTTCTCCAAACGTTTTAATTCGAGGGGAAAGCATATCTGCTGTAATCTTCATTTCGACTCCGGATAGAACATTGAGGCGCTCAATTTCATTTTCTAATTCCCGAACATTTCCAGGCCAGTTATAATCGAGTAGTTTTTCCATGGTGCGTTTGGCAATGGTTTTTTTACGACTCCCATGTTCTTTAACCGTTTTTTCTAAGAAACAATCGATCAACAAGGGAATATCTTCTTTGCGTTCTCGAAGCGGAGGGACATTAATATTGATGACGTTAATACGATAATACAAGTCTTCTCGGAATTCTCCCCGCTCCACCATTTCTTTAAGGTCTTTATTGGAAGCGGCGAGCACTCGCACATCAACTTTTTTAGGTTCTATGGCTCCGACAGGGATAAAGGTTCCCTCTTGAAGAACTCGCAAGATTTTAACTTGCATGGCTTGCGACATATCTCCAATTTCATCTAAGAAAAAGGTGCCTTTGTCTGCAACCTCAAAAAGTCCTTTTTTGTCTCGAACAGCGCCCGTAAAGGAGCCTCTCATGTGTCCAAAAAGTTCAGAATCCAAAAGGTTTTCATTAAACGCGGAGCAGTTTTGAGTGACAAAGACTCGATCTTTGCGTCGACTATTGTAATGGATTGCCCGGGCAATGAGCTCTTTTCCAGTTCCGTTTTCTCCTTGGATCAAGCAAGTGCTTTCAGACTCTTTGATTTTGTCTAAGAGATTATAGAGCTCTTGCATGGGTTTACTTTTACCAATCATGGCATCGTATTTATATCGAATGCCAAGCTCTTTATTGAGTTCGTTGATGCGATCTTCCCGGATCGAAATTTCTGTGTGGATCGTAACAATTTCTTCAGCCACAAGGCTTACCACTTCATGAAAATAAGAAAGTTCATTGGATTTAATGCTTTTGATGCTACTGACAGCCTCATCGATGTCTTCACTTCCCAGTCCCAGCTCCTTTAGCTTTTTCTTGAGATTTGTTTTTTGGGTATCCACATTAGATTCTTCAAAGTAGCCGATGGCCAATACAATCCCCATAAATTCATCTGAAATAACAATCGGGAAGGCTGTCCCTGTAAGCCCAATGGACCAAGATTCTTTTATAAATTCTGCATTCGATGTTCTTAATTTTTGAGTAATGTTTTGCGTAAAATCAGCAAAGCTGTCAAAGCCGCGTTCTGTGTTGATGACAAGGTTTAAAACAGCATTTTGAAAGATTTTTTCTTGGCCTTTTTCGATCGTTCTTAGAAAGCCCCGGTCGTCTGCAAAAAAGACCTCTACGTTCCACCATTGATTGAGGATCTCTTTTAATTTTCTGACAACGTGTAAGTGCTCAAACTCATCCCATTGGAACATAGTTTTAACCTCCAAAATTTGGATAATATATTAGGCAACCTGTGTACGGTTTAGACAACGTCTAAATCGCCAAACGTATGATTCCCCTTACTAATTATTAATGATAATAAATTAGACAGTATCTGTCAACAAATATTACGTATATCTTTTTTACACTTTCAGGCTACAGTACCTTCTTTAAGAACTGTCCAGTGTAGGATTCTTTGACTTGTGCAACTTCTTCTGGAGTGCCGAAGGCAATGATTTGTCCTCCCTTGGCTCCACCCTCAGGGCCCATGTCTATGATTGTATCTGCTGTTTTAATGACATCCAGATTATGCTCAATAATGACCACGGTATTACCTTGGTCAACTAGGCGATTGAGTACAAAAAGGAGTTTTTTGATGTCATCGGTATGAAGCCCCGTAGTGGGTTCATCTAAAATATAGAGTCCTTGCGTAAGTTCAGAAGAAAGCTCTTTGGCGATTTTAAGCCTCTGTGCTTCTCCTCCTGAAAGCGTTGTGGCAGGCTGCCCCAGCCTTAAATAGCCCAGTCCTACTTCTTGAAGGAGTTTTAAGCGTGAGCGAGTGGTCGGGTGCGTAATAAAAAAAGAATAAGCCTCATCTGCAGTCATGGAAAGTACCTCATAGATGTTCTTCCCTTTATATTTGATATCTAAAATTTCTTTTTTAAATTTTCTGCCTTGGCAATGGTCACAGATTAAATAAAGGTCAGCCAAAAAATGCATTTCTAGTTTTTGATAACCGCTGCCTTCACAAGCTTCGCACCGTCCTCCTTTCATGTTGAAAGAGAAAGAAGCAGCCGTATATCCTCGTTTTTGGCTTTCGAAGACAGAAGCAAAAGCTTTTCGGATGTCATCATAGGCTTTGAGATAGGTGATGGGATTAGATCGGGGACTTTTTCCAATCGCTTCTTGATCAAGAAGACGCACGCTTCTAATTCTTTGAAATCCCGAGATGGTTTTAAAGCGCCCAATCTTATTAAATTCTATCTTTAAAATCCGAGCCAGCGCATTGTAGAGAGTATCATGAATTAAGGAACTTTTGCCCGACCCTGAAACCCCCGTAATACAGATCA
>JACPST010000052.1 GCA_016193165.1 Deltaproteobacteria bacterium | reverse complement strand
TGCTGGATCATCTTAGACCGATTCCTTCATAATAAAATCCATTACTTTTCATAATAGTTGGATCGAAGAGATTTCTCCCATCAAAAATAACAGGTTGTTTAAGAAGGGCTTTTATCTTGGAAAAGTTGGGTTTTCTAAACTCGTTCCATTCAGTTAAAATTAAAAGAGCATCGGCATTTTTTAAACAATCATAACTGTTGTCGTAGTAGTCAATTTGGTTTTCAAAAATATGTTTAGTATTTTCCAGCGCTACGGGATCATATACTTTTACCTTTGTTTTACTATCTAATAACTTTTTGATGACAGATACAGCTGGAGCTTCTCTTATATCATCTGTATTGGGTTTAAAAGAAAGTCCCCAAACCGCGATGGTTTTTTCTTTCAGAGATCCTTTGAAATAGGCAGAGAGTTTATTAAAAAGAATTTCTTTCTGTTTATGATTGACTTCTTCAACCGCTTCTAAGATTTTTATTTTTTTTTGAACCTGCTCAGAGCTGGCCATTAGAGCCTGTACGTCTTTGGCAAAACAACTTCCCCCATAGCCTGTGCCCGGATATAAAAATTTAGGTCCAATGCGTGAATCTGTGATCATGGTATGTCTGACGTGCTCAATATTTGCTCCGACAGATTCACATAAATTTGCGATTTCATTGATAAATGAAATTTTAGTCGCTAAGAAGGAATTACAGGCATATTTTGAAAGTTCTGCGCTCATATTGTCCATGACTAAAATGGGGTTGCCAGATCGGACAAAAGGAGAATAAAGTTCTTTCATGATTTGGATGGCTTCTTTGCTTTCCGCTCCAATTACAACGCGTTCCGGTTTTAAAAAATCTTCTATAGCATTGCCTTCTTTTAAGAATTCTGGATTAGAAATAATATCAAAAGGATACGAGGAATGTTGGCGAATGATCACTGATATTTTTTGAGAAGCGCCTAAGGGGACAGTGCTTTTAAGTACGATGTATTTATGTTCATTCATGGCTTGGGCAATCGTTTTGGCAGTCTGAAGGACATATTTTAAATCAGAAGAGCCATCTTCAGCTGGGGGAGTTCCAACCGCAATAAAGATGATTTTAGAACCTTGAATGGCTTGGGCGCTATTTGTAGTGAATTTTAATCGGCCATTTTTAGTGTTTCGTTTAATTAGTTCTTCTAAGCCAGGCTCATAGAAAGGGACAAGGCCTTTAGAAAGGTTACGGATTTTTGTTTCATCTATATCGACACAATAGACATCATTCCCATTTTCCGAGAAACAAGTGCCTGACACCAATCCCACATAGCCTGTTCCCAGTATTGTAATATTCATACATGATGTTTAATCATGGCTTTTTCTCTTGTGTCAATGAAAGAAAAAGTAATCCCCCCATAACTGAGGGATTACAAGAAAAATTTAAATTTAATTGACTTAGGAAGGGAAAGAAGTACACAGTAATTATAATGAAAAAAAGCACGTATTCATTTTTTCTCCAAATTCTAAAAATTAGTTTTGCTGTGAGTATTTTTATCTACTTACTTAAGTCTGGTAAGGTCGATTTTCAAAAAGTGAGAGGGGCATTTTTTGACTCCCATTGGATCTTGTTATCGCTATTTGGAATGGGGATATCGCTTTTTATTACGACTTGGAGATGGAGGCTTCTTCTTTTATCTCAAGCGATCGATATTTCATTTAAAAAGAGTTTAAAACTCGTTTTTATAGGGCATTTTTTTAATATTGTGATCCCTGGTTCTGTGAGTGGAGATATTGCAAAAGCCTATTATCTTTCTAAGAATGCCAAGGATAAAATAAAAACGACTTTGTCGATTATTATAGATCGTTTTATTGGTCTTGTATCTTTGCTGGTGATTGCTTTTTTTGCGGTCTTGTTGAACTATTCATTTATTCAGTCTATTCTTCCTCTAAAGGTCTTGAGCCACATCCTTATTTTGGGCTTGGGGTTTTTTTTAGGTGCCCTTCTCATTTTTTTAGTAAAAAAAGATTTTTCGCTTTCTGAAAAATGGCCTTTATTTTTAAGACGCCTCCTTCAGGCCTTTTGGGCATATCGAAAATGTTTGAGCGTTATTGGGCAAGCTAGTTTTTTAACTTTTTTAAATTTTTTGGTTCATGTGATTATTTATTATAGTGCCGTTCGGGCATTGGGCGAAGCTTCTTTACCTCTTTCTTACTATTTCTTTTTACTTCCTTTGGGAATGTTTACGATGGCATTGCCGGCCTATGGAAAACCTGTGACGGTGGGAGCAGATATGATTACCGTCGTTCAGATGATCTTGGTGTGTTGGGCCTTGGTGGGGCTAGTGGTTTATATATTCCATACCGAAAAAGCTCCGCAGGATTTAGCCTATGAACAATCGTAATATTCAAGTTTTTCAAGATACAGTGATGCGTCTTCTTCATCGAGGAGCTCAAAAAAATTTAGAAAATTTGATTCAAAAATCCCATGCTGTGGATCTGGCCCATGTGATTCATTTGATGGATAATGACCAAGATAAGCGTGCGGTGTTTGGTCTAGCCGATCTTCAAAAAAAAGCAGCGATTTTACAAGAGCTTGAGATTCAAGAGACCCTTTCTTTAATTGAAAATTTAGAATACCCCCATGTGGTTGAGATTTTACAACGTATGCCTTCTAATGTTGTGACCGACATTATGGGGCAGTTACCCCGAGAGAATTCTGATGAAATATTAAAACTCATGGAGCCTCAAGGCTCGGAAGTTATTGAAGAACTCTTAAAATATCCTGAAGATACAGCCGGTGGAATTATGACCACTGAATTTTGTGCGCTTCAGATCGATACAACCGTTGAAGAAACAATTCGAAAACTTCAGACAGAATTAGAATTAGATCATATTTTTTATGTATATGTGATCAATCATGGAAGGCAGTTGGTTGGTGTCTTATCTCTTAGAAAACTTTTACAGGCAAAACCTCAAACCAAAATTGAAGAAATTATGATTCCGGATGTTATTCGGGTCAAGACAGATACAGATCAAGAAGAGGTGGCCAAAATGGTGGCCAGGTATAATTTGTTGGCGTTGCCTGTGGTGGATGAAGAAAATAAACTTGTGGGTATTATAACTGTCGATGACATTGTAGATATTATGAGAGAGGAAGCGACTGAAGATATTCTAAAAATGGGAGGCGCGGGGGATGTTGAGATTTCAGAAAGATCAAGTTTTAAGTCAGCGCGTACAAGGCTTCCTTGGCTTTTTATAAGTCTCTTAGGGGGGATGATAGCCTTTAAAGTGATGTCCTATTTTCAGGTGACGCTGCAAGCCGCGATCCTCTTAGCATTTTTTGTTCCTCTCATGATGGGGATGAGCGGCAATGTGGCCACTCAAGCTTCTACGATCGTAGTCAGTGGTCTTTCAACAGGGAAAATTCGGGTGAAAGAAATTGGATGGATTTTGTGGAAGGAACTCAAAGTGGGGCTTTTATTTGGTGTGGTGTATGGGGTGATTGTGGGTGCCTTTGCCAATCTTCAATATGGAGGGACATTTCATAATTTGGGACTTGTGGTCGGTGGAGCTTTGGTGGTTTCCATGACATTAGCTGCTTTCATTGGATCCATACTTCCAATTGTTTTTGAAAAATTTAAAATTGATCCCGTGCTTTCAACAGGGCCTTTTGTAACAACCATTGCTGATATTTTTGGAATTTTTGTTTATTTATATTTAGCGACTTTCATTCATGGAGTCTCATAAAGCTCTCTCTTTTGTTTTTCGTTCAATACCTTTCAAAGATTTTGATAAAAGAGTTATTTTATTAACACGGCAGTTTGGTAAAGTTGTTGCCATCGCGCCTAGGGCGCAAAAAAGTCAGAAGCGTTTTGGAAGTGGACTGGAATCTTTAACCCTAGTATCTGCGTTTTATCAGATGAAAGCCAACTCTTCTTTGGGTCAGCTTCAAGAAGTTCAAATTTTGAATCCTTTTTCCATGCTTAAAAAGAGCGTAAAAAAAATGGCCTATGGGAGCTATTTTTTAGAAATGATAGGAGAAGTGATGGGAGAAAATGAGTCTTCCCCGAACTTATTTGATTTTTTACAGTCTTTTTTAGAGGCCTTAGAAAAAAGCGCTCAAGAAGAGGTATTGGCTCGGTTTTTTGAGGCACGCCTTCTTCCTAAAATAGGCTATCAGCCCATTCTTAAACACTGTGTGAAATGTTCTCTCCCTTTTGAGGCGTTAGAGGGAAATATTTCTTTTTCTTTATCCCTAGGGGGCATTGTTTGTTTTCGATGTTTGGGGAGAGAGGATAAGACCTCTCGAATTGTGTCAAAAGAGGTGATCCGTTATTTTGATCATATGATGTCTCCAAAAAAGGATCCTCTTATCTCTTACCCCTTTCTTCGAGAAATAGGAACGTTTTTGCCTTCTTTTTTATTTTATCAACTAGGAAAAGAGTTAAAGTCTTACACGTTTATTGAGAAGCTGTTTGGCGAATAATCCAGTGAGCGGCGTCTAAAATATGAGAAGCTACAAAATCAGGTTGATCTGGACTGTGCTTAAGTGACCCAAGAGTTTGTTGGCCAGCTCCTGTCAAAACAAGAATGGTTTTACAGCCAGCTGCTTTTCCTGCGTGAATATCAAATTCGCGGTCTCCAATAACGAAAGATTTTTTTAAACTAATTTTGTGTTCTTTAACCGCCTGCTCAAACATGCCCAGTTTTGGTTTTCGGCACACGCATTGATCATTGGGATGATGAGGGCAATAATAAATGGAGTCCACGCGGGCCTTTCGCTCTGCTAGTTTTTTTTTCAAAGCAGAGTTAATTTTCTGAAGGTCGCGTTCTTCGAGTAATCCTCGTCCCACACAAGATTGATTGGTGACCACAATGGTTTTAAATCCGTGCTGATTTAAGAGTTGAATGGCCTCAAAGGACTCATCAAAAATTTTAAGTTTTTTTAAATCTAAGAGGTAATTAGATTCTTCATGGTTAATCGTGCCATCACGATCTAAAAATACGGCTTTCATAGTATAAAACCCACCATAATTTAAGCATGTATTAAAGTCAATTTCATGAGTCTCTTTCTTTTATTGCGTTAAGGAGATGGTTATTGTAATTATACAAAATTAATTATGAAAGTTTTTTTGCGTCTGATTTCTTATGCAAAGCCTTACACATGGCAGTTTGTTTGTATCATCATTTTGGGGATTATAGCTTCCGCGTTTCAACCTGGGGCTGCTTTGGCAGTTAAACCTTTTTTGGATGATATTCTTATTGGTAAGAATAAAGAACTTTTAAAGCTCCTCCCTTTTATTATCATTGCCTTTACGATCATTTGTGAGGGAAGTCGTTATATTTATAGTGTTGGGACAGCGTATTTAGGAGAAAAAATTGTCCAAACGATTCGAATTCAGCTTTATGAGAAATACACTTCATTTTCTTTAGATTATTATTCTCAAACATCCACGGGGAAAGTCATGACCGTTCTTTCAGGAGATACGGTTATTCTTCTCGAAGGATTTGGTAAAGTGACTTCCTTGTTTCGAGATCCTTTTACGATGGCGGGGCTCCTGGCTGTTTCTTTTTATCGAGATTGGAGATTAACCTTGATGTCCCTTTTGATTGTTCCTCCCGTGATATTCATGATTTCCAAGATTGGGCAGAAACTTCGTCAAATGACTTATAAGCGTCAAGATCGATGGGCAACCTTGAATTCTACTATTTATGAAACTTTGAGTGGAATTCGAATTATTAAAGCTTTTAATTTAGAGAAATTATTACAACGTCGATTTCAAAATGACAATGAGCGTCTTCTCAAAATTCAGTTTGGATGGATTAAGATAGAAAATTTATCCCCTGTGCTCTTAGGAATCTTGTCAGCTTGTGGGATAGCTTTTTTAACAATTTATACGGGAGATCGAGTTTTGTCTCAGGGTCTGAGTACAGGAGAACTCTTAAGCGTGGGAGTGGCCTTAGGGCTTTTGATTGATCCCATTAAAAAAATGAACGCTATCTATATTGCTTTTCAAAAGTCATTGGGAGCCGCGGACCGTATTTTTGCTGTTTTTGATTTAAATCCAACGGTGTTGGAAAAATCCAATGCCAGCTCTTTGGCGCCTTTTTCTCATGAAATTGTTTTTAAAAATATTTCTTTTAAATATCCTGAAAAAGAGGAATGGGTCCTCCGCCATATTGATTTGAATGTTCGAAAAGGAGAGGTTGTTGCTTTTGTGGGATCCAGCGGTGTGGGTAAAACGACATGGGTGAATTTATTGCCGCGTTTTTATGCTATTGTGTCGCAAGATGTTTTTTTGTTTAATGACACCGTGAGTATGAATATTGCTTATGGGGATCAAAAATGTTCCAAAGAAGATATTATTCAAGTAGCCCAGGCAGCGCATGCGCATGAATTTATTATGGAGCTTCCCGAGCAGTATGACACCCTTGTCGGAGAAAGAGGAGTGAAGCTTTCAGGGGGACAAAGACAGCGTATTTCTATTGCTAGGGCCCTTCTAAAAAACGCGCCTATTCTTATTTTAGATGAGGCAACGTCTTCTTTGGATACAGAGTCTGAAATCTTAGTTCAAAAAGCCATTGAACAGTTGATGAAGGGGCGTACGAGTTTTATTATTGCGCATCGATTGTCTACCATTCAACACGCAACCCGCATTCTTGTTTTAGATCGAGAAGGAATAGCAGAAGAAGGGACACATGATGAACTGATGAAAAAAGAAGGAGCTTATTATAAATTTTACCAGCTTCAATTTTCTAAATATGCGGGTTCCAGTCCCTTAGGAGAAAAACAATCATGGCTTTAGATATGACTTCTTTGGTTTCTTTGTGCAAGCGGCGAGGATTTATTTTCCAAAGCAGTGAGATTTATGGCGGCATTAATAGCTGCTGGGACTATGGCCCTCTCGGAGTGGAGCTTAAAAATAATATCAAGCGTTTGTGGTGGCAGGCGATGGTCAATCGCGAAGATATCGAAGGCA
>JACPST010000051.1 GCA_016193165.1 Deltaproteobacteria bacterium | reverse complement strand
GGGGTAATAAGAGGATTGTGACGTATGGAATCTCTCAAAAGTGTGATTTTCAAGCCAAAAACACAAGTTTCCAAGGCATTATGAGCTCTTTTGATGTCTATTTTAAGGGAAAAAAATTAGGACATTTCTCTATTAAAGCCCCGGGGATCCACAATGTGAAAAATGCTCTGGCCTGCATTATTGTAGGACTAGAGCTCAATCTTCCTCTTCCTAAAATTAAAAAAGGGCTTCTGAGTTATACTGGGGTTCAGCGGCGTTTTCACATTCGTGGCGAAGTCGATGGAATTACCGTCATGGATGACTATGGGCACCATCCCACAGAAATCAAAGCAACACTTGAAGCGTGCAAAAAAGTATGGCCTAAAAGACGTCTCGTCGTTGTTTTTCAGCCTCATCGATATACCCGAACAAGGGATCTTATGAAGGAATTTTCGGGGGCTTTTCAAAAGGCAGAACTTTTGCTATTAACAGAGATCTACCCCGCGGGAGAAAAACCCATTCCTGGCATTACGTCTGAAAAGTTATATAAGATGATCCAAAAAAAACATAAGCATGCCACACTCATCAACAGCCGGCGAGTTCTTTGGCATGAGGTTGAAAAAATTGCAAGACGTGGAGATGTGGTTTTAATGCTTGGAGCAGGCGATATTTGGAAAAGCGGCGTTGAGTTTTTAGAAATGGCAAAAAAATCATGATTCCTGAATTTCTCCCGCCTCTTCTTTCATCTCTTCGGGGAAAAATTCTTTGGAATGAGCCCTTAAGCGCCCACACCTCTCTTAAAGTGGGTGGGCGAGTACATGCGTATATCTTTCCCAAAGATGTCAAGGAAGTTTGCGATCTCATCCATGCGCTTGAAAAAAATCACGCCCACTATAAAGTTTTAGGAGATGGTTCTAATTTTTTGCCAACCGATGAAGATTTTTCTGGAGTGATTTTAAACTTAGCCGCCTTGGATGAGATTTCTATTTTAGAAGAAACGCCAGAGCGGATTTTAGTTCAAGTGGGAGCGGGAGTGAGCAAGCAAAAACTTCTTTTTTGGGCTGCGAGTAAAGGTTTTTCAGGCATAGAGTTTTTAAGTGGAATTCCAGGTCAAGTGGGTGGGGGACTTTTTATGAACGCAGGTACTCATTTAGGAAGTTTTTCGGATGTGGCAAAAAAAGTTTTTTTAGTGACTCAAAAAGGAGAGGTTGAAGAGAAAGCTCTTGGGTCAGATGATTTTTCATATCGCGCTCAATCGTTTTCAAAAAACAAAATCATTGTGGATTGTGTATTGCGTTTTACCCATGGGAATCCCAAAGAAATAGAAGAAAAAGTAAAAAAAATGATCGCGGAAAGAAAAGCCGCGCAGCCTTTAAACACTCCTAATTGCGGGTCAGTGTTTAAAAATCCCAATGGAAATTCCGCGGGAAAGTTGATTGAGTCTGCGGGTCTTAAAGAATATCGCGTGGGAAATGCCATGGTTTCTCCCAAACATGCTAATTTTATTGTAAATTTAGGCGGAGCCACCGCTAAAGATATTTTATCCATTATCCAACACGTGAAAAAAACGGTTAAAGAACTTAAAGGAGTTGAACTTCAGGAAGAGGTTGTCATTGCTCCCTCATCACATTCGGCAAGATGTTCCTAAAAGCAGTCGTCGCAAGAAAAAAATAGTTGCGTTTTTTCTTCTACTCTTTTTTTTAGGTGCTTTAGGCATTGGTTTTTCATTTTGGGCGTGGCCCCGACTTAAAAAAAGTTCTTTTTTTAAGTTTAGGGAGTGTGTGGTGTCAGCCACAGAGCATATTTCTGAAGAGGAATTAAAAGCCTTGGTGCGTATCCCAGCGGGAAAAAATATTTTTGATGTCGATTTAGGCGTGCTTGAGATGGCCATGAAAAAACATCCTTGGATTGAAACGGTAAAAGTTTTTCGCATGCTCCCCAATAAAATTAAATTTATCATCGAAGAAAAAAAGCCTGTGGCGTTATTGTCACAAGATTCTCTTTATTTTTTAAATGTTGAAGGAAAAAAAATCGCGCAGGTTCGCGCGGGAGAAAATACAGATTTTTTAATTGTCTCTGGTCTGACGTTTTCGCAAGTTGAAAGTGGAGCCTTGGTTTTACAAGCATATGAATTGGCCGAGGAGTATCAAAAAAATACGTTTTTAAAAGACTTAACTCTTTCTGAAGTTCATTGGGATGAGACTTTAGGATTTTTTCTTTTTACCAAACATCCTTCTTTTGAAATTCGGGTAGGAAAAGATGAGTATTCTAAGAAATTTGCGCGTCTTGAAAAAGTGCTTAAAGATTTAGCACATAAGTCTTTGGCTCCAAAGCTCGTAGACCTCAATTATTCCAAAAAAGTTGTTGTCAAGCTCTCAAAATAGTGTCAATCTATAATAAATTCCTATGTTTATAGGTGTGCGTTGGTGTTGTTTAAGGGATCTAAAACTGTAAGTGTAGTGTAAGGTATTGTAAGGAAATTTATTTTCATGCCCAAAAAGGGTGAGATTATAGTTGGACTGGATATTGGAACGACAAAAATCTGCGCGATTGTCGGTGAAAAAACCGATACGGGGATTGATATTGTTGGTATTGGAACGTCTGTTTCTACGGGCTTAAGAAAAGGCGTCGTCATCAATATTGATTCTACCGTCGAATCTATTAAAAAAGCTGTAGAAGAAGCAGAGCTGATGGCAGGCGTTGAGATTAACTCTGTCTATTGTGGAATCGCGGGTGGACACATTAAAGGATTCAACAGCCATGGCATTGTGGCTGTGAAAGAAAAAGAAGTCAAAGACTCCGATTTACGGCGTGTGATTGACGCGGCTAAAGCGGTGGCCATTCCTTTAGATCGCGAAGTGATTCATGTGATTCCTCAAGAATATATTATCGACGATCAAGATGGGATTAAAGAACCCTTGGGGATGAGTGGGGTTCGTCTTGAAGCCAAAGTTCATATTGTAACTGGCGCAGTTTCATCAGCTCAAAATATTATTAAATGTGCCAATCGCACAGGACTCAATGTTTCAGATATTGTCCTTCAACAAATTGCTTCAAGCGAAGCGGTCTTAAATAACGACGAAAAAGAATTAGGCGTGGCTCTCATTGATATTGGGGGTGGAACCACAGACATTGCGATTTTTTCCGGAGGAAGCATTGTTCACACGGCTGTTTTATCCTTGGGAGGAAATCACATTACCAATGATTTAGCTGTGGGGCTTCGCACACCCACTCCCGATGCTGAAAAATTAAAAATTAATTACGGATGCGCCATGACTTCCATGATCGATAAGGATCAATGGGTGGAGGTACAAACGGTTGGCGGAAAAAGATCACGCACCTTTTCTAAAAAAGAACTTGCGGAAATTATTGAGCCCCGAGTGGAAGAAATTTTTTCTTTGGTTCAGCGAGAGATTATTAAAAGCGGCTATGAAGATTTATTGGCTTCGGGAGTTGTGATTACGGGAGGATGTACGTTGCTCTCTGGCATGCAAGAGCTTGCAGAGATGATTTTTGATTCGCCTGTGAAAAAAGGAATTCCAAAAGGATTTGGGGGACTTTTAGATATTGTGAGTTCTCCCATTTATGCAACGGGTGTAGGTCTTGTCCTTTATGGAAGTAAAGATGAGAACAGCACTAAGTTTAAAATTAGAGAGAAAAATATTTATAACAAGGTCAAGTCACGCATGATGGAGTGGATTACTGAAATCTTTTAATAGCAGACGTTAAAAAGGCCAAAAGGAGAAACCTTATGTTTGAATTTGATGATAATCCAACATTAGGAGCAAAAATTAAAGTAATTGGAGTGGGAGGTGGAGGAAGTAACGCTGTTGAAACCATGGTGCGAGGAGGATTAGAAGGCGTTGAATTTATTATCGCCAATACCGATCGCCAAGCCTTGGAAGCGTCTGAAGTTCCTCACCGTGTCCAATTGGGAATGGGGCTTACAAAAGGCTTAGGAGCCGGCGCAAATCCTGAGATTGGAAGAAATGCGGCGCTTGAGGATCACTCTAAAATTGCTCAAATGCTCGAAGGTTCAGACATGGTTTTTGTGACAGCAGGAATGGGGGGGGGAACCGGAACCGGAGGTGCCCCTGTCATTGCTCAAATTGCAAAAGATGTGGGAGCGCTGACGGTTGGCGTTGTGACCAAGCCTTTTACATTTGAAGGCAAAAAAAGAATGCGTCAAGCCGAAGCGGGGATCAAAGAGCTTCGTCAAAATGTGGATACTTTGATTGTGATTCCCAACCAAAGACTCTTAACGATTGCTACACAGCAAATGCCCCTTCTTGAGACCTTTAAAAAATGTGATGAAGTTCTTCTTCATGCTGTTCAGGGGATTTCAGATCTTATTAACATTCGAGGACTTATTAACTTGGATTTTGCGGATATCCGAACCATTATGCTCAATAAAGGCATGGCGCTCATGGGAACAGGCGTAGGATCCGGAGAAAATCGTGCCATTCAAGCGGCGACTTCTGCCATATCAAGTCCGCTTTTGGAAGATATTACAATTGATGGAGCTACCGGGATTATCATTAATATTACAGGTGGGCCATCGCTTAGCCTCTATGAAGTTAATGAAGCCTCAACGCTCATTCAACAAGCCGCGCATGAAGATGCCGAAATTATTTTTGGGGCTGTGATTGACGAGCATTTAAAAGATGATGTGCGTGTGACCGTCATTGCTACAGGATTTAAAAGGGCGGAAGAGCGAGATCGCATTGGCCAAGTTTTTCCTCAACCTCACCGTCCGACAGAAGAAGTGGTTTCTGTAAAACCTCAGCCACAGCCGCAACCGCCTGCGCAACCCCAAGCTCCTAAGCGACCTGTTCGCGACATGGGAACATTAGGGTTGGATGATGATGAATACGATATTCCGACCTTCATCCGTCGCCAAACTCATCCAGATGTGGATCAGTAGACTCCTTTAATCGCTAAATTTTGAGTTGAAAAGTGAGCGATTAGAAGTACATTTGGTACTCGGTTACATTATAAGCACTAGCTGAATTAGGAATAAGAGTGGCAGTGATGGTTATGCGGGTGCATCTTTTAAGATTGGTCACCACTTGGGAAGCTTCTACTAGTTTTCCTGCTTCTACCCATCCAAAATGATACGTACGGTTGGGGGTATGCAAAAGGACATTAAATTGTCCATTTTCGCTTTTTATCATACTAACTTCTCTCATTTCTCCTCTTTGAAAAGTTTTTGTATCTGCCCAGCCCGTCAAAGAAAAAAGAAAACTTGAGATCAGAAGAATCGCAAAGAAAGCTATTCGATAACTTTTCATATTTTTTCCTTTCTTATTGTACTCGGAATGTTCCTACTTTAAACGTTTCGCCGTTCACGAGTTTCAGATATAGAAGTCCCGAGATCACTTGATCAGTGATATGCGTGGCTTTGAGTGTATAGGTATTTCTATCAATACGGGTTACAGGATCTAAGTAAGAAAGAAATAGATAGCTTGAATCTATACTTGATGGCCAATAATCAATATCTAGAAATTCTGAAACATTAAACGTTCCATTGCCTACTTTAACTCCATAAATCGTAATCATTCCTGTGAGAGCGCGGTTTTCATCATTAGTAAAATTCAGTGTAATTTGTTTATAGCCATTGGCTCCTTCATCTGTAGTTAAAGATCCATTCCATGCTTTAGAGATTAATTTTTGGTGAAGCTCGGCAGGTACTCGCGCGGCAAAGGAACTTACGGAAATTAAAAAAAGAACCGTGAAAAACAAGACTTTTTTCATAACGATACCCTCCCTTATTATGAAAATAAACATATCGATGTTTAAGATGCTTGTCAAGATTGTAGAGGCTTTTGTATAATCCAATTTCCATGACTGAAGCTGAAGCCAAGAAGAAAATCCAAAAGCTTTCTGAAGAACTTCACACTCATAATTATCGCTATTATGTTTTAGATGATCCGGAGATTTCGGATCAAAAATATGACCAATTGATGCGAGAGTTAGAAAGCCTAGAAAAAGAATTTCCATATCTTAAAAGCCCAACCTCTCCCACCCAAAGAGTAGGAGGAGCGCCTTTAGATAAATTTAAGAAGTATACCCATCATCTTCCGATGCTGAGTCTTAACAATGCTTTTTCAGAAGAGGAGCTTGAAGACTTTGATGCGCGGATTAAACGATTTTTAAGAACAACAGGCGATATCGAGTATGTAGTAGAATATAAAATGGATGGACTGGCCGTAGAACTCGTTTATGAGAAAGGAAAGCTTTCTGTGGGGGCCACCCGGGGGGATGGGATCGAGGGAGAAGACGTGACGCAAAATATTAAAACGGTACATTCGGTTCCTTTAGAGCTTCTAAGAAAATTTCCTAAACGACTGGAAGTACGCGGCGAAATTTTTATGAACGCCAAAGATTTTAAAAAATTAAATGAAGAGCGTCAAAAAGCTGAAGAGCCTCTATTTGCCAATCCCAGAAATGCAGCGGCAGGCTCGATTCGTCAACTTGATCCTAAAATTACAGCGTCTCGCCATCTAGATCTATTTTGCTATGGCGTAGGGGAGATAGAGGGAGAAAAGTTTGAGACACATTGGGAAACACTTCATGTACTCAAAAAATATGGATTTAAGATTAATCCTACTTCACAAAGATGTCAGGGAATTAAAGAAGTCAGCACTTTTTTTCAAAAAGTGCTGACGACTAGAGAAAAACTTCCCTATGAAATTGATGGAGTTGTGGTGAAGGTGAATGACATTCCATTGCAAAAACGCTTGGGAGAAATTGCCAAAAGCCCTCGCTGGGCTATTGCCTATAAATTTCCAGCACTACAGGAGACAACTGTGATCAAAGATATACTTGTTCAAGTGGGACGCACGGGAGCGCTAACCCCTGTGGCAATCCTAGAGCCTGTGCATGTGGGTGGGGTCGAAGTTTCAAGGGCCACCCTTCATAACCAAGATGAAATTGATCGAAAAGATGTTCGGATTGGAGATACGGTTTTTATTCAGCGTGCAGGCGATGTAATTCCGGAAGTGGTAAAAGTTGTAACATCCAAACGCACAGGGAAAGAAAAAAAGTTTAAAATGCCAATACATTGTCCAGTGTGTGGAAGCCAAGCCGTTCAAGATCCTGATGAAGCCGTGGCTCGATGTGTGGGACTGGCCTGTCCTGCAAAACTTAAGGAATCTCTCATTCATTTTGTTTCAAGATCCGCGATGGATATTGAAGGCTTGGGTCGGCAGTGGATTGAAACCATGGTCGATCAAAAAATGATCCATCATTTTTCAGATATTTATAAGCTCACCAAAGAAAAAGTCTTGGCGTTGGAGCGCCAAGGTGAAAAATCAGCCCAAAATCTAATAGGTGCTATTAACGCGAGTAAAAAGAAGCCTTTTGAAAAATTTATTTACGCGCTTGGTATTCGCCATGTGGGAGAAAATACGGCAAAGCTTTTGGCTGAGCATTTCCAAACCTTAGAAAAGCTTATGAAGGCCACTCAAGAAGAGCTTGAGCAAATTCATGAAATTGGTTCTATCATGGCTGAATCTATTTATGACTTTTTCCAAGATTCAAAAAATGTGGAAGAAATTAAAAGACTTTTGGCTCAAGGACTTTCTTTCATAAAAACTCAGAAAAAAAGCGGCATTTTTTCTGGAAAAACTTTTGTGCTGACGGGAACTCTTCCTACCTATTCCAGAGACGAAGCCAAAAAAATGATTGAAGACCATGGAGGAAAGGTTTCTTCTTCTGTGAGCCACAAAACCGATTATGTGCTTGCCGGCACCGACCCCGGCTCCAAACTTACCCAAGCCAATGAACTTAAAGTCTCTATTATTTCAGAAGACGATTTTAAAAAGATGATAAAAGCATCCTAAAAAGTCTTGCCTTCGAGGGTTTCTATTTTTTGTTTGAGATCGGGGGGCATGGGGATGACTTTTTTATTGGCGTAGTTGTAGGTGACTTGAGTGGATTTTCCAAGGGCGATCAATTTTTGAGTTTTTTGATCTTTAATTTCATAGTCCATGGTAAAACTTTTTTCTTTTATCTCTGTTACCCAAAGATAAATATCAAGTATGTCTCCTACAAAACTGGGAGCTTTATAGCGACAACTTATTTCAACTAAAATAATAGGGCATCGGCTTTGATAGTCTCTGGCATCGTATCCCAATTTTTTAAAATAAGAAATGCGCGCTTCTTCCATAAAACTAAAATAAGAGGCATTATTGGTGTGGGCCAGCATATCAATATCTGAGAAGCGTACCGTTAGGGAGTGTTTATAATTTCCGGTTGACATTTAAGTACTTCAAAGATTAAGTGAATCCACTTTGAGATGTCAATGATTCAATTAAAAACATATATTTTTTTAGATTCACTTCAACCCCAACTTGCTACTTTTGTGGGCACGACAGCCAATGGATTTCTTCCTTCACCCTATGATGCCTCTTTGTTTGTAGAAATTGCTCCTGGGATTGCCATTAATCGTGTTTTAGATTCAGCACTCAAAGCCACCAAAGTTCGTCCCGCGTATCAAATTGTGGAGCGATCGTTTGGGATGTTAGAGGTTCACCATCCTGACCAGGGGGAAGTCAAACAAGCAGGGCTTGCAGTATTAAAAGGCTTAGAAAGTACAGAAGAAAAAAGACAAAAACCTAAAATTGCGACCAATCAAGTGATTCGCTCAATTGAAGCCGATCAAGCCACCATTATTAATCGAAGAAGACAAGGATCGATGGTACTTCCGGGCCAATCTTTATTTATTCTAGAAACAAATCCTGCTTCTTATATTGCTTTTGCGGCCAATGAAGCCGAAAAAAACGCGCGCATTCATTTAATTGAGATGATTCCCTTTGGGGCTTTTGGAAGATTGTATTTAAGTGGCACTGAATCAGAAATTGATTCTGCCCGTGATGCCGCCATACAGGCATTGGAGTCTGTAAGCGGAGTCGAGGTTAAGGAATAAGATTCCTTATGGAAAAAAACGAAATTGCAGTAAAAGGAGGTCAGCATGTCAGACGCGTTAGGACTATTAGAAACAAAAGGCTTTGCAGCCATGGTTGAAGCTGCAGATGCCATGGTCAAAGCTGCCAAAGTAGAATTGGTCGGCTATGAAAAAATTGGTGCAGGCCTTGTAACCGCCATTGTTCGAGGGGATGTCGCTGCAGTGAAAGCTGCAACCGAAGCCGGTGCCAGAAGCGCGGAAAAAGTTGGAGAACTTGTCGCTGTTCATGTCATTCCTCGCCCGCATACGAATCTTGAATCTTCCCTCCCTTTGGGGCGTGGGCCAGAAACAGAAGCTCCAGCTCGTCGTACGAAAGAAGCTAGAGCTTAATCTTTTATGTTTGTTGGTCGTGTTGTAGGGACGGTTGTCTCCACACAAAAAGATCCAGGTCTTTTGTCCACTAAACTTTTGGTGGTAGAGCAAACCGATATGCGAGGGGATCCCAAAGGATCTCATCTGGTTGCCGTGGATTCTGTGGGCGCTGGAGTGGGGGAGCTTGTCCTTTATGCCTCTGGAAGTTCCGCGCGCCAAACTGAAATCACTCAGAATAGACCTGTCGACGCCGTCATCATGGCTATTGTCGATACCATTACGGTAAAGGGCGAAACTGTCTTTACCAAGGAGAAGTAGGGTAATGACAAATGGCCTAGGACATGACCAAATTTCTTATGTGGTTGAAAAAGTACTCGAGCGTCTTAAAACCACAGAGGCTTGGCCACAAAAAGAAGATACAGTTTCCTCTCCCTTAAAATTTATCCCTAAAAGCGGACTTTTTGATTCCGTAGAAGAAGCGATTCAGGCAGCCATTGAAGCACAGCGAGAGCTCGTTCATCTTTCTTTAGAAAAAAGAAAAGAAATACTTGAAAAAATTAGAGAGGCCTGCCGAGCGGAAGCCAAAAGTTTAGCCGAGATGGCTGTTAAAGAAACTGGCCTGGGCCGGGTTGAAGATAAAATCCAAAAAAATCTTTTGGTCATTAATAAAACCCCAGGGGTGGAAGCTGTGGAACCTTGTGTGTTTACCGGAGATAATGGACTCACTCTGGTCGAGCGTGCTCCCTATGGTGTGATTGGAGCGATTACTCCATGCACGAATCCCACAGAAACTATTATTTGCAACAGTATCGGAATGATTGCCGCTGGAAATAGTGTGGTGTTTAATGCGCATCCTATCGCAAAAAATGTGTGTGCAAAAATTGTTGATATCATTAATCGGGCGATCGTTGATAATGGGGGCCCTCATAATGTGTTATCTTCGATTTATAATCCGTCGATTGAAACCGCTCAACAGCTCATGAAGCATAAAAAAATTAGACTTCTTGTTGTTACGGGAGGCCCAGATGTGGTGAAAGCGGCGATGAATTCTGGAAAAAAAGTGATTGCGGCAGGGCCTGGCAATCCTCCCGTGGTTGTGGATGAAACAGCAGACATTGAGCAAGCGGCGCGTGATATTGTTCGAGGTGCCAGTCTCGATAACAATATTGTTTGTATTGCGGAAAAAGAAATTATTTGCGTGGACTCTGTGGCAGACGCTTTAAAAGAAGCCATGAAAAAACACGGAGTTTATGAAGTCAATCCTTATCAACTCAAACAGCTTGAGAAAGTAATTTTAAAAGAGACCACTCCCAACAAAGCCTTTATTGGAAAAAATGCGAGCGTAATTTTAAAAGAAATTGGAGTAACAGTTGGCGATGACATCCGTCTTGTTTTAGCTGAAACCCCTGCTGATCATTTGTTTGTAACGCGAGAACTTTTAATGCCTGTGCTTCCTTTGGTTCG
>JACPST010000050.1 GCA_016193165.1 Deltaproteobacteria bacterium | reverse complement strand
TTTGAGCTTCTTTTGGAAAAGAAAGATCCAGAGAGAAAAATTACTAAACTAGAGAAAAAAGAAATTCTTGGGTCTCAAAGTTCGCAGAATGATACTTCTTCCCAGAATGATACTCAGCGTAAAATCCGATATGTTCCCCAAGCGATTCAGAGAGAAATTTTCAAAAGAAACGAAGGAGAATGTTCTTACACGAGTCCTGAAGGGAAAAAGTGTGGAGAGAGGAATTTTTTAGAACTGGACCATGTGCATCCGTGGAGTCTTGGGGGATCATCGACAAAAGAAAACCTTCGTTTGTTGTGTCGAACACATAATCAATATAGAGCTGAGAAAACTTTTGGAGCCAGACAGTAGAATAAAAATTTTATTCACCACATTTGATACTTAGCCCACTTCACCTCACCCTCTAAAGCTTGGTAGTTATATATACTCAGCTACAACCTGCTTAAATTTTCACCAGAGCGGACGGAAATCCGACCCCCTTTTACCCCCTTTTGAGCTCAAAACTATTGGCACGCACGTTGCATATGTCTGCGGTCACAATTTGTGACCGCAAAATTTTGGAGTAAAATTTAAAATGATCACGATACTTCTTTTTATATTGCTCTGGACTCATCAGATATGGGCATCTGACATTAGACTTTCGGTGGGGGAAACACAGTATTTTTATTTTCCAGGACTTAAAAAAGCTGAAAACCACAATAAAAAACTTGTCCAACTTCGCCCCATTCCAGAAAAAGACGAAATTGCTTTGACTGCTCTTTCTAAAGGAAATGGAAAAATTTTAATTGAAGACCAACTCGGCAACCGCGCGTTACCTGTCATTGTCTATTCCAAATTAGCCTTAGACCTTGAGCGCGAAATTAAAGAGCTCACAGAAGACATGGAAGGCATTTCTGTCCGCAGTGCGGGCCACAAAGTTCTTCTGAAAGGAAAAGTGATGACGCCTCAAGATATGAAGACTCTAGAGCGGATTGAAAAACTCTATGACAATGTTTTAAATCTCACAGAACCCCTCCCCTCGGCTCAAGCTTTAAAATTAGAAAAAATGATTTATATCGATGTCAAAATGCTGGAACTCAATAAAAACAAACTGCGGTCTTTGGGACTCCAATTTCCTGAAGCTTTAAAAATTCATTTTCAAAGTTCATTCCAAACGATTCAAGCTTCCACAGAATTTGATCTTATTTTTCATGCTTTAGAAAAAAAAGGATTTGCGAAGGTTTTGGCAAATCCTAAATTGGTAAAATGGGGGTCACGCCGATTTTCTTGCTGGGGGCGAAATCCCTCTGAAGCTTTCTCGGGGCCGGGAACTTTCGGTTCAGTGGAAACCCTATGGTATTTCTTTAGATATTCAACCTCTGGCAGACCCTTTTCACCAAATTGCAACCACTCTTAAAATTGAAGTAAGCACATTAAACACAGCTCAATCCGTCGAAGGAATTCCAGGCCTTCTCACTCGACGACTGCAAACCGCAGTCAATGTCCCCAGTGGAGAAACCATTGTCCTTTCAGGCTTGATCCATCAAGAACAAGGACAAGACATTCAAAGAGTTCCCGCGATTTCTTCGCTTCCAATTCTAGGAGAACTTTTTCAATCCAAGCATTTTCAAAACAAAGAAACGGAACTGATGATTTTTGTCACCCCTTCTATTTATGGGGAAGCACAGAAGATCTCCCAGCCATGAAAATGAATATCGAGGTACACGTGAAGAATGGGCAGAGCTATCAGAAACAGTATCATTTTGAAAAAGACAAAATTACAATTGGCAAAAAATTAGACGCGGATATTTTTCTAAACGATAAAAAAATATCTCGAAAACACGCCCAGATTCTTTTTAAAGACCACCAATGGTGGGTTGAAGATTGCATGAGCACCAATGGCACATGCGTCAATGGGAAAAAAATACAAAAGATCCCTTTAAAACTGACAGACAAAATTCAAATTTCTGATTTTTCTCTGCAGATGAAACCTCTCACAGCACATTCATCTCCCCAAGAAAAAGTTACAGAAGAGCTTAAGAGAAAATTAGAAGGAGCAGAAACCATTCTCATGGCCACAGAAACTCTCAAAGAACGCTTATCGACTCAGATGGAAGAGCTCATGCTTCAAAATAAAGTGAACTTTGAAAATCCCATGGAAAAAAGTTCCTATATCTCAAGACAACTCGAGAAAATTTTAGGACTCGATTTTTTAGAAACCTATATCAAAGATCCGGAAATTTCAGAAATCATGATTAATGGCTCAAAAACAATTTATATCGAACGAAATGGCCAAATCGAACGCGCCAAAGATTTTTTCGAATCGGAACAGATGCTTTCAACCATTATCGATCGCATTTTAGCTCCTCTGGGTCGACACGTGGATGAAGCCTCTCCTTTGGTCGATGCCAGGCTTCCAGATGGCTCTCGGATTAATGTGGTCTTACCCCCCATTTCTCTTCAAGGCCCCATTTTAACCATCCGAAAATTTAAGACTTGTTTTCAAACGTTGAGCGATTTAACACACACAGGCTCTTTAACTCCAGAATCTGCCGCTTACTTAGAAAACATTGTTCACGAAAAGAAAAATATTCTAATTTCAGGAGGTACAAGCTCTGGAAAAACAACGCTTCTCAATGTTCTTTCAAATTGCATTGCTCCCGGGGAACGCTTGATTACCATTGAAGATTCAGCAGAGTTAAGACTCTCTCAATCCCACACTCTTTCCTTAGAAGCCAGGCCTTCTAATGTGGAAGGCAAAGGAGAAATTTCTATTCGAACACTGGTTCAAAACGCACTTCGGATGAGACCTGATCGCTTGATCATTGGAGAATGCCGAGGCCCAGAAGCTCTCGATATGCTTCAAGCCATGAACACAGGACATGAAGGATGTCTTTCGACTTGTCATGCTAATTCTCCCAGAGATGCGCTCAAGCGATTAGAAACGATGATTTTGATGAGCGGTTTTGAGCTACCGCTTAGAGCCATTCGAGAACAAATTGCATCGGCCATCCATGTCATTGTCCAAATGAAGCGCTTAGCGCACGGACTGAGAACTGTAACTCACATCACCCGCGTGTGCGGGCTGGAACAAGACACCATCTTGACTCAGGATTTATTTAACTCGACGAAAGGAGACTCTCATGATACCCAACTTAAAATTGATGCCCTCTAAACAACAAACCTTATTTGATCCCTCGGTCATCGAAAGGCCTAAGCTTAAAAATCCCCAGCTTGTGCTTTTTAGTCAAGGCTATCCGAGCCGCACCTATCCGCTGTGGAAAGAGACCACATCGATGGGGTCTGCCCCACAAAACGATATTCAAATCCGAGATCCCTATATCTCGGCCAGGCATTGCATTATTGAGAAAAAAGAAGATTGTTTTTTTCTGGTGGATTGCCAAAGTAGAAATGGCACATTTTTAAACCATATTCTTATTAAAGAAACCTCGCTTACGCATCACAGCTATATTCAAATTGGAAAAACACTGCTTCAATTTGAGTACCGAACACTTCCCAAAACCATCGACAATCAATTTGAAGGAATGATCTCTCAAAATCCTTTGATGCAAAATGTATTTCACACGATTGATAAAGTGGCCAATCAAAAAACAACCGTCATCATTTATGGAGAAACAGGCACTGGGAAGGAACTGGTTGCTCGCGCGATTCACAAGAGAAGCGATCGCAGCAGAAAACCTTTTGTTGTCGTTAATTGCGGAGCCATCCCCAAAGATCTCCTCGAAAGTGAACTCTTTGGCCATGTGAAAGGAGCTTTCACAGGGGCCAATGAAAACAGGCCCGGCCATTTTATGGCAGCTAATAGTGGAACGCTTTTTTTAGATGAAATTGGAGAGCTCCCTTTAGAACTCCAACCAAAACTTCTCCGTGTGCTCGAACAAAGAGAAATTAAGCCGGTCGGTACAGAAAAAATTCAAAAATGTGACGTGCGAATTATTGCAGCCACCCACCGTGATTTGTCGCATATGGTTCAAGAAGAAACATTTCGAGAAGATTTATTTTACCGACTCCATTTGGTTCCTATTTATTTGCCTCCTCTTCGAGATCGAAAAGAAGATATTCCGCTTTTGGTGAAACATTTCTCAAAAGATCTTCCGATGACATCCAAAGCCTTAAAGCTTTTGGTTCAGCACACCTGGCCAGGCAACATTCGAGAGCTTAAAAATACTCTTGAGCGAATTCAAATCACCCAAGAAAGTCCGGTCATCACAGAAAAAGACATTCAAACGATTCTAAAGTCTGCCAAGCCCAAACCTTTTTCTCAAACGCTTGTGCAAATGGAAAAAAATTTAATTTACGACTTTCTGGAAAAAAATGAATGGAATAAAAGCGCGACGGCAAGAGCTTTGGCCATTCCCAAATCTACGCTCATGGATAAAATTAAACGATATCGCTTAAGCCCCCCATCTCAAGGACTATTTAAATAGGCGTGGAGCGCTTTGATATCCTCGTCAGAAAGTTCTGGCATCGGAGCCATAAGTTTTGTGGTACGTTTTGGAGTATAGTTCTGTGGATAGACACCTTCTTTAATTCTAAGTTTCAAAAGCTCTAAAGAAGTCCCCTTCACTTCTGGCCCAAGAGCTCCTGCTAATTTAGGATCCGCATTATGACACACAATACATTTGGCCTGATAAATTGTCCGGCCTTTTTGAACTAGGGGGTCTATGGGTTTTGGCTTTGTGCACCCCCCCACAGTCACAAGAAGAATAATAAGAAGCGCAATTATAACAACCACTCCATCAGCCCATAGAGAGCTAAAGTAAAAACAATTCCAGACGTAATAACACCTTGAATGGTTGTCAGTGGGCCTAATTTTCCTTTCAGGCAATTAAGTTCTAATGCAGCAAAAATAACTCCCAACACCAAAATCAAAGGCCAAAAACTAACATCTGAAGAGACATCTAAAGGCAAGTGAGAAGCAGCCCCCATGAAAAAGAGCATCGGAACTGAAAAAAGAACATTGTGACGAGAAGCAATCCCTGCCCTAGCTCCACACCCTGCAGCTTGGGGAAGTGCTTGTCCTCCTTGAGCCACTTGGGTTGCGGAGCGAATCACCACTTTTTGAGCCGGCCAAATCACAAACCACACATTAGCCCACATCAGCGTTCCAAGTGTAGCGCCTGTTAAAATGACAATCCCCCAAGATGTAGAATAGATTTCCATCCCAGCATGATGTCCTTTGAGTCCAATGATAAGCCATCCAGAGAAAAATGTAAACATCGCACCCCACCTAAACCACCACAGAGCTCGGGGCACCAGTTTTTGAATCGCAGTAGATTTTGTAGCTCCATCTATTTCATTAAAAAATGGGC
>JACPST010000049.1:6810-7625 GCA_016193165.1 Deltaproteobacteria bacterium | reverse complement strand
AGAATCTTCCCCCTCAAGCTTGGATTAGTTATCTTTCTCAAAAAGATAACGCTGTTATCGTCAATGGTTTCGCCGTAGATCATGAAGCGATTGCCAGCTTTTTATCAAAACTTCAGCGCTCCTCTTACTTTCAAAATGTAAAACTTGTTGTTTCTGAACAACTCGTAGCCCCTAAAAATCCTTTGAAAAAGTTCACAGTCACTTGTGATGTCTTGGTGGGCAAACTATGACCTCTTTATCTGCCATTATTCGGCTTTTTTTGCTTTTTGTGCTGGCGATTTTTATCCTTCTTTTTTTCTACATCGGCCTTTATTCTCCAAAAGAACAACGTGTATCTGGTCTTGAACAAGAGACCCAGCAACTGGAACAAAAACTCATTGCGCTCAGAAATCAACGCCAACAACTTTCTGAAGCTCGCCCCAAAAAAATAAAATCATCCTTAGAAATCCCCTTGGATATTTTAAATTCTTTTCCGGAAGAAGACGACATCCCGAGTCTTTTATCCGCATGGACCAAAGAAGGCAAAAAAATGGGGATTGAGTTTTTACTTTTTAAACCTCTTGAAGAAAAAGAAATGGAACGCCTTGTTGAAATGCCCATTGAAATTACACTTCGGGGCACCTTTAGCCAAACGCTGGATTTTTTTACTTATCTTTCAAAATTTAAAAGAAAAATTTTAATTTCAAATATTGAAATGACACGCCCTGAGAAAAAAGAAGGGCTTTATGTTGTTTCAACACATGCCTTGGCCACTACATTTCGAAGAGGAGAAAAATGACGATGAGGGTTTTAAGGGCAGTTTCTTTTTTGTTTCT
>JACPST010000049.1:0-6709 GCA_016193165.1 Deltaproteobacteria bacterium | reverse complement strand
TTTGTTTCTTTTGGTCTTATGTTTGGGAGCTCGAAATCCATTTGAGCCCTTGGTGATCCCGGCCGGTCGCGTGTCGGAATCCATTTCACCAGAACAATTCAATACCGAACAGCTGCATCTCAAGGCAATTGTTTGGAATACGGAGAAAAAAATGGCTTTGTCTGAAACAGATGAAGGAAAAACATTCATCGCAAAGCCAGGAACAAAAGTTGGCAAAAAAGGTGGCAAAGTCTCACGTATTGATGATAACATGGTAGTCATTAGCGGCTCAGAAGGTGAAGTGACGTTTAAACTTAAAGACTAAGCATGAACTTTAAAAGATCCCTTTTATGGATTGGCCTTTTAGCTTTGGGTGTCGCTGGATGTTCTAGTCGTCCAGCCAGACAGCCACATTTAAATTATCTAGATGAAGTTAAACACACCGTAAAAGGAAAAAAAACATACTTAGGACTTTTCACCACGCATCCTGTATCAGGATATTCCGTTGATAAAATTGAAAATCCGCCGTCCATTGTCGTAAGCCTCGATGCTGTGCAAGTTCAGGATACCAAACTTCCCAAGCGATTTCGAGATAAGGCCATTCGGTCTTTTGCAACCACCATGGGTCAAGTCCAAGGAAAATCCGTGGGCCAAGTTCTCATTTTCACCCAAGAAGATTTGGAAATTAAAGCCAAAAAAACAGAATATGGGCTGCGTCTGGATTTGGAACTCATTGAGCCTAAGGTGGCTGAAGCAGAAAAATCCGCGCCTACGCCCGAAGAAAAAAATCTGGAAGGCGCTCAAAAAACACAGGAAAAAGCTGAAGAAGAAAGAAAAGAAGATATCAAAGAGGCAGAAAAAACAGAAAAAGAAGCCGGCGCTCCTGAAGTTGAAGTTCCATTTGAACCCGCTCCGGCCAAAACCGAAATTCCCAAAACTCTTGAAAGCATTACGCGTTCCTCCATCGATCAGAAGGAACGCTTAATTTTAACCTGTTCTGAGGCCTGTGATTTTCAAAAAATATCTTTAGACAAAGAAGTTGTGGTAGAACTTAAGAATGTAAAACCGGCATCCGCTCTTTCTCCTTTGACCCTTGAAGAAGCGGAAAGCTTTCTCTCCAAGGTGTCATTCCAAGAAACTGAGGTCCCCTATCCTTCAACCAAGGTCACCCTTCAGTTTAAAGATTCCATGGAACCAGAAATCAGCCAAAATGCAAACTTAATTTATATTGATTTTGAAAAACCAAGACTTGCGAAAATCTTAGAAGAAGAGGAGGGGCAAACAGTTATTGATTTTGGGAATTATTTAACTTCTCCCAGCCGCCTTCCGGGCCGGAAACTTTCCCTCCAATCTAAAAATACAGAACTTCAAGACATTTTAAGGCTTCTGGCTGAGACCAGTGATTATAACATCATTTCTGGACGAGATGTGAATGGCAAAGTTACGGTTCGACTTTTAAATGTTCCATGGGATGAAGCTCTCATTGCCATTCTTCAGGCACATCAATTGGGATTTGTAAAACATGGCAATATTATTCGCGTGTCTTCTTTAAATTCTTTGAAAGAAGAAAAAGAAAAAGCGGTCTTAGCCCTAGCCGCGAAAGAAAAATTAGAGCCCCTGCAAGTCATTTTATTCCTTTAACTCACCGAAAAGCTTTTGAACTTACAAAACATCTTTATCCTTTTCTTTCAGAACGCGGTTCTCTCTCCATTGACAGAGTGACAAACACCGTGATTATTAGAGATATTCCGAGTGTTCTGAAACGAACGAATACCTTCGTTTCTTCGCTTGACAAGAAGTGATCCTTCGCTCTGCTCAGGATGACGGATTAAAATATGCCATTTCGTTTTTTAACAGCTGGAGAATCCCATGGGCAAGCCCTTGTAGCTATTGTCGAGGGATTGCCTGCGGGAGTCTCTTTTCTCCACTCTTTCATCCAAGATGAGTTGCGACTTCGAAGAAGCGGCTTTGGCCGAAGTCATAGAATGACCCTTGAAGAGGATACCGTTCAAGTCCTTTCAGGAATTAAAAATGGGAAAACGCTGGGATTTCCTATTACTCTTCTTATTTCTAACAAAGACGCTAAAAATCTAGATACCCTCCCCAAGCTTTCAGCTCCAAGGCCGGGACACGCGGATCTTGTGGGAACTTTAAAATTTAAACACGATGATGTTCGAAACAGTCTTGAACGCGCGAGCGCCAGGGAAACAGCGATTCGAACTGCCGTGGGAGCTTTGTGCCAAAGTTTCTTAAAAGAATTTGATATCGAGTTTTCATCCCATGTGACTCAAATAGGACCCGTTGCTGTTTCTCCTAAAACAGAATCAAAAATAAAAAAACTAATTCAAAAGTGTCAAACTGAAGGAGAAACCTTAGGGGGCATTTTTGAAGTACACGTGAAAGGGCTTCCCATAGGATTGGGAAATTTTAGCCAATGGGATTTGAAACTCGATGGCCGGCTGGCACAAGCAGTTATGTCAATTCCCGCCATTAAAGGTGTTGAGTTTGGTTTGGGATTTTACGGGGCTTCGCTCTTGGGTTCTCAATCCCAAGATGAAATATTTTATGATAAAAAACAAAAGAAAAACTTTGGCTATGTCCGAAAAACCCTCCACAGTGGAGGCCTTGAGGCGGGTGTCACCACAGGACAAAAACTCATTTTGCGCGCGGCCATGAAACCTCTTTCAACTTTGACCAAAAAACCCCTAAAAACAGTGGATATGTTTACCAAAGAAAAAAACCAAGCCCTTATTCAACGCACAGACACGTGTGTTGTACCTGCGGCATCTATCGTAGCAAAAAATGTGGCTGCAATTGAACTCACCAAAGCTTTTTTAGAAAAGTTTGGGGGAGATTCTCTAGAGGAAGTGAAAAAAAATTACGCCCACACTTTTTCTGAGTTATGAAAAAAATCATCATCCAAAGTCAGCTGGGGTCTTATCCCATACACATTGGATATAAAACAGTTCTAAAACACGTGTCCTCTGTGCTGACCTCTCTGCGCCTGGGGCCTCATTTCGTTATCATTACTTCCCCCACACTTTCACATCTTTATGGCTATAAGCTTCGAAGGCATTTCTCTTCTTCTGTAAAAGTCGACCAGATTCTTATTTCAGATCAAGAAAAAGATAAAAACATGGATACGGTTCAAAAGATTATCTCTCGTCTTATAAAACTAAAGGCCCATCGAAAAACATGTCTTGTAGCCTTCGGGGGAGGAGTGATCGGAGATATTACAGGTTTTGTCGCTTCTATTTATATGCGAGGAGTTCCTTTTATCGCATTTCCCACCACTCTTCTTTCTCAAGTGGATAGCTCCATCGGAGGAAAGTGTGGGGTCAATACCCAAGAAGGGAAAAATTTAGTGGGCTCTTTTTATCCTCCCCGAGCTGTTTTCTCGGAGTGCTCTTTCTTAAAAACTCTGCCTCAAAAACACTACCGCTCAGGCCTTGCCGAGGTCATTAAATATGCTGTCATTGATAACCAAAAATTATGGACTATCCTACATGCCCACCCCTCCCAAATTTTAAAGAGAATCCCCAGTGTCTTAGAAAAAGTAATCACCTCCTGTGTTTTGACAAAAAAGAAGTTTATCGAGGAAGACGAAAAAGATTTCTCAAAACGACAAATCCTTAATTTTGGACATACGATAGGACATGCTCTCGAAGCCCATGCCGCCTATCGGGGAATCACACACGGGGAAGCGATTGCCCAGGGCATGTACACCGCGACAGACCTTTCCCTTCAAAGAAAGTTATGCCGACCCAAAACAGCAGGGGGGATTCGCTCCCTTTTAAAAAAATACGGATTTCAAAAACAACCTCTGCCTCCCAATATTTCTTCTACCATTGCCCGTGACAAAA
Source organism: Deltaproteobacteria bacterium (assembly GCA_016193165.1). GTDB lineage: Bacteria > Bdellovibrionota > JACOXK01 > 2-02-FULL-40-11 > 2-02-FULL-40-11 > JACPST01. The sequence continues at coordinate 2,867 of JACPST010000049.1, read as the reverse complement.
AAAGAGAAAATAAAGCTATTTCTTGGATTTTAATTGAAGAGCTTGGGAAACCTCAGCGCGTTTCTATTCCACAGGAAGTTTTTTAATGGAGTAAGAAAGATGGAGTGTGTCGCCTTCTCGAATTCCATTTTGTTCAAACCAGCCTTGATTCACTTCTAAAGCATATTTTACTTTTTCTTTAGAAACCGTATTGGCAAGTTTTCCATCCCACTTGTCAGGGGCCATTTTTGTAATTTGAATAATTTTTCGATTGGCTTTGATAAAAGCAATAGAAAGGGGGATAAGCGTGTTTTTCATCCAAAAAGATTGAATGTCTTCTTGGGGAAAAATAAAAAGCATGCCTTTGTCCATATCCAAATATTGACGTCCCATCAAGCCTGCCTTTCGAAGATACATATTATTCGCAACTTCCACCTCTAGAGAGGCCCCATGGATCGTTATTTTAGACTACCTAAAAATGGTTTGATTTTAAAGAGTTAAATACATTACACTTTACCTTATGCTCTCAAGCTGGGATATGGGAATATTTTTTATTGGCTACGCCCTTTTTGTTTTGCTTTTAATAGCTTCTTACATCTATTTTCTTTTTTCAAAGACAGGAAAACCCAAAACAGAAGATCTTCCCCCAATTCTTCTGATGCATCCCTCTGTCCAGGAGTGGTGGGCGTGGGCAACCCATCCTCTAGAAAACCACCTCATCAAAAAAAATATTCATCCCAATACAATGAGTGGGCTTGCGTTTCTCATGGCCACCATTTCTTTTATTGGCTTTAGTTTTGGATGGTTTGTTTTAGCCGGACTTTGTATGCTCTTAGAAAGCGTTTTAGAAATTTTCGCCAGAAGAGCTTTAAAAAAATCAGGCCTTGCCCAACCCCGAAGACTTTTTATTTGTTCTCACTTAGAGTTTTTAAGTGAAAGCCTCGTATTTTTAGGCATTTTGGATTATTATACCAATACTCTTTTTTTCTATGTCATCTTTACGGCTTTTTTAAGTTCCATTTTGATCCATTTTTCTAAAGTACAGGAAGAGGTTTTGGGAGCGGATGGAAAGATCTCCTTTATTCACCGTTTTGAACGCATGATGTGGATTGGAATTTCCTCTATTTTAAGTCCCCTGATTTCTGCCATAGCAAATAATTTTTTCCCTATGTCGAATACCTGGTTTGCCTCTGTAGCAATTACGATTGTGGCACTCTTAGGGGCGCATTCTTGTTATCGCTGGTTTGATTCTATCTCTAAAAAACTTAAGTAAGCCTTTCAAAAGGAGTCTGAGTGGCTAAAAATTTCTTAATGGCTCCATTGTCAAACTTAATCGTCAGTTTGGTATTTTCTTCTTGGCCTTCGATCCGACAAATTACACCCACTCCAAACGAAGGATGACGAAGTCGCATACCGGGAGAAAATAACGCCTCAACGACATCCTGATTAAATTCATCGGCATAGATATCGTCTTGGGGGTAATGACTTGCCATTATATTTTTTTGGCGGGTTCTTTGTCTTAAATCTACCAGAGAAATATAGTGAGGGGGGATTTCGTTTAAAAACCGGGAAGAAAGATTATATTGAGGCTGGCCATGAATCCTTCGAGAGGCCGCGTATGTTAAATAGAGATTCTCTTTGGCGCGAGTCATCCCCACATAACAGAGCCGCCTTTCTTCTTCGATATCTTCAAAAGCTTCATCTCGAAGCGCATGAGGAAAAAGACCTTCTTCAAGTCCCACCATAAATACCGTTGGAAACTCAAGCCCCTTGGCCGAATGAAGTGTCATGAGCTTTACAAAGTCTTGTCCTTCATCTAAGGCATCTAGATCCGACACTAAGGAAATTTCTTCCAGATACTGATCAAGCGTTGCTTTAGGATTTCGCCTGACATATTCTCCCAAGGCGCTATCCAATTCTTCCAAGTTTTCAATCCGTCCTTGAGCCTCGATGGTGCCTTCTTCTTTAAGAATCTGAATATACCGCGTTTCGTCTAAGACCCTTCGGTAAAGATCTTGGATATTGGATTTCTCTTTTTTTAACTTTTTGTGGAGCTCGAGAAACGCTTTAAATTTATCCGCCAAAGAAAATTGTTTGCACGCCTCATATAAAGGAATGTCCTGTGTCTGAGCAAAGGCATGGAGTCTCTCAAGCGTTGTCTTTCCAATGCCTCGAGCTGGGGTATTTACAATTCTTAAAAAACTCACATCATCTTTGGAATTTAAAACCAATCTAAAGTAAGCCAAAATATCTTTAATTTCTGACCGTCCATAAAAATGCGTGCCCCCATAAATTTGATAGGGAAGATTATATTGCCGCAAAATTTCTTCAAATACCCTCGATTGTGCGTTGGTACGATAAAAAAGCGCGAAGCTCCGGAGAGGATCTCCCTCTTCAAAACGTTTAGAAATCTCACCCACCACACATCTGGCCTCATGATATTCATCTTGAAGGCACAATGCCTGAAGCAGGGGCCCCTCTTCATTTTGCGTCCAAAGATTTTTGGCTTTTCGACTTTTATTTTGAGCAATCACATGAGAGGCCGCCTCAATAATATTTTTAGTAGAACGGTAATTTTCTTCGAGTTTAATCACCTTTGCCTGGGGAAAATCTTTTTCAAAAGAAAGGATATTGGAAATATCGGCCCCTCGCCAGCTATAGATCGACTGATCTTCATCTCCCACCACACAAATATTTTTATGCTTTTCAACCAAGGATTTTACGAGCACATACTGCATGTGATTGGTGTCTTGATACTCGTCGACCAAACAATAGTGAAACTTTTTTTGATATTTCTCTAAAACAGCTGGAAACTTTTGGAAAAGATCTACCGTTAGAAAAAGCAAGTCATCAAAATCCAGCGCATCTGCTTTGTAAAGAGTCTTTTG
>JACPST010000213.1 GCA_016193165.1 Deltaproteobacteria bacterium | reverse complement strand
TTTAGGATAACGTTCAGCCCCCCAAAATTTTCATAACTATATCTTAATTGTACTTAGAAATAGAGGAATGTCAAAATTCGTCACAACTTCTCAAACTTAAGACCTAGATCATCTGCCACCGTTTTATAGGTAATTTTTCCGTGGCACACGTTGACCCCTTTATAGAGCGCTTCATTTTCGCGAATGGCTCTTTCAAATCCTTTGTTGGCCAGTTGAAGAACATAAGGAAATGTCACATTGGTAAGCGCATAGGTAGATGTTCGAGCAACCGCCGCGGGAATATTGGTCACACCATAATGAATCACGCCATTGATTTCAAAAGTAGGATGATCATGAGTTGTAGGTTTCATCGTCTCAATGCAACCCCCTTGATCAATAGAAATATCGAGGAGCACAGAACCGGCTTCCATTCCTAAAACCATATCGCGTGTCACAAGTTTTGGCGCTTTGGCGCCCGTCACAAGAACAGCTCCAATCACCATATCTGATTCTTGAACCGACTCTTCCACATTAGAAATATTAGACATTAAGGTCTTAATCCGTGTTCCAAAAATATCATCTAAATATTCGAGCCGCTTCACATCTCGATCAACAAGCGTTACTTCTGCTCCCATCCCAATCGCAATTTTAGCGGCATTCATCCCAGCAATGCCACCCCCAATAATTGTGACTTGCCCTCGCTTGACCCCCGGAACTCCGCCGAGAAGAATTCCTTTTCCTTTCCCTTCTTTATCCTTTTGTAAAAAATAAGCTCCAATTTGGGTGGCAAGCTTTCCTGCCACTTCACTCATGGGTTTTAAAACTGGAAGAGATAAATCTGGAAGTTGAATTGTTTCATACGCAATGGCGGTTGCTTTTTTTTCAACCAGCGCCGTTGCTAAAGAAGGAACAGCCGCCAAGTGCAAGAAGGTAAAAAGAACTTGATTCGGTCTCACATAGTTTAATTCGGGTTCAACAGGTTCCTTCACTTTCACAATCAAATCCGCTTCATCAAAAATAGTTTTGGCAGAATCAACCATCTCTGCCCCGGCTTGACGATAATCTTCGTCTTGAATGCCGCACCCCACGCCTGCGTTCTTTTCAACTAAAACCTTGTGCCCGTATTGCGTCAGCGTTTTTACGCCCGCAACGACCAAGCCCACACGGTTTTCATTATTTTTAATTTCTTTTGGAACACCAACAATCATGATTTAAAAACTTTCAATGTAAAGAGGAAGCCGATACCCTTCGGACATATCACCTTTTATTGCTTCATAATGTAGAGAAGATATGAGTTGCCATCTTTAATGATATCCAAAACCTGATGTCCTAGATTTAAAACCGCTGGAGGAACATTTTCCATATGTTCACCGGAGTTTAAACGGACTTGCAAAATATCCCCGCTACCCATTTCGGTCAATGCTTGTTTGGTTTTGGAAAACGTAGAAGGGCAAATCGCGCTTCTTAAGTCTAGTTTTTTAGTCGTTTCGTAAAATTCCATACCGGCTGATTAAATACCACACCTCTCCCAACGCGTCAACAAACCTTCATTGACTTCGGCAGAACGATACGCTAAAAAGCATAAACTATGAAAAAAATCAGCACTTTACTCGGCCTTGTCTTAATCAGCTTACCTTTATTTTTATCCTGTTCTTCACGGTTTAAGCTCACAAATGACACCCTCTATTTTAATTTAGGCACAGAGCCTCCTTCTTTAGATCCATCGAAAGCCACCGATACAACGTCTAATTTGGTCATCGAAAACATCATGGATAGCCTCACAGATTATGATATTTCCACAGCCGATCTTAAAATCGTTCCTAAAGTTGCAAAGTCTTGGAGAATCACAAAAGGGGGAAAAGTCTATACCTTTACCTTAAGAAACGATATTTTGTGGACAGATGGAAAAAAAGTCACCGCCCATGATTTTGAATACTCCTGGCGGCGCCTGATTGATCCAGCCACAGCCGCAGAATATGCGTATTTTTTATTCGATGTCAAAAACGCAAAGGCTTTTAACGAAGGAAAGATTAAAGATTTTTCGAAAGTTGGGATCAAAGCTTTAGATGATCATACTTTCCAAATCACTCTTGAAAAACCTGTTTCTTATTTCCTACATGTCTCGACTTTTTCAAGCCTTTCTCCCCTGCGAAAAGACGTGATCGATCAATGGGGAGATCGCTGGACAGAGCCTGAACATATCGTTACAGAAGGACCTTTTAAGCTGGTTCAATGGAAACATGATTATCAACTCACCCTCGAACGAAATGAAAATTACTATGACGCGAAGGGGAAACTAAAAAAAGTAGAATGTTTTATGATTGTGGAACAATCGACTGCTTTGAGCCTTTATCAAACACGGAAATTAGATATCATCATACAAGTACCGCCTCTCGATATTCCCAAACTTAAACAGACTCCAGAGTTTCATTCAGGAAATTTCTTAAGTACGTATTATATTGGAATCAACACCAAAAAAGCTCCGCTCAATAATCCTTATGTTCGAAAAGCGCTCGCCAGTTCCATCAACCGAAATCAAATTACAGAGATGCTTCAAAAAGGGGATTTGCCAAGTTCTTCTTTGATCCCGATGGGCATGCAAGGATATAATCCTGAGTTGGGATACAAGCTCAATGTTGCCCAAGCCCAAGAATGGATGAAAAAAGCAGGATATGAGAAGAAAGAGTCCAATCCAACGTGGGTTCACTCTAAAACCAAAGAACCTTTTCCAACACTTACATTTATGTACAACACCAATGAAGCCCACAAAACCATTGCTGAAGACTTACAAGCTCAGTGGAAAAAGAATTTAGGCGTTTCTATGGTCATCGATAACCAAGAATGGAAAGTGTATAATAACTCCCTTCAATCCTCTCACAAGTCTCCTGAGACAGCTTCTTTTCATTTGTTTCGCTTGGGGTGGAATGCTGATTATCCAGATCCAGATAATTTTATGAGTCTTTTTACTTCCTATAGCGACAATAACCACACGCACTGGGGAAACTCAAAATTTGACTCACTCACTGAAAAAGCTAAAGTTATTTTAGATTACTCAAAAAGAGTGGATCTGTACAACAAAGCCCAAAAGATTTTACTGGAGGAAGATACTGCCATTATCCCTCTTTATGTCTACGCCCATCAATCTATGTGGAGAGATGAGGTGAAAGGGATTCAAATGAATCCTTTGGACCGTTGGTATTTTGACCAAATTTGGTTAGAGCGAAACATAAAATAATTTTAAACTTGTAGTAGTTGAATGCTGCTCTTTATTTTAAAGCGTCTTTTTATTTCGATCCCTGTCATCTTCATTTTGGCAACTCTTACTTTTTGCATCATGCGCGTTACCCCGGGCGGCCCTTTTGATAAAGATAAGGCTATCCCACCTGAAATCAAAGCCAATATCGAGGCTAAATATCATTTAGATAAGCCCCCATTTATCAACACCCCTGCCTTCCATGAAAAAAAATGGATTAATATCCTTACAGAAACCCAATATTTTTATTACATGAAAGGACTGGCGCGAGGAGATCTGGGTCCTTCTTATAAATATTTGGGACGATCTGTCACCGATATCATTCGAGACAGCCTTCCCGTTTCTGTGGAATTAGGATTTTATGCCGCGCTTCTTGCTTTTCTTTTGGGAGTTCCTTTAGGTATCTTAGCAGCCTATAAACATAATACATGGATAGATAATGCAGCCATGTTCACAGCGATCTCCGGCATTACGCTTCCCAGTTTTTTAGTGGCGGCGTTATTGATCTATATTTTTTCGATTAAAATGGGTTGGCTTCCCGCGGGACTTTGGGATGGAGGTTGGGAATACAAAGTTTTACCGACGATTGCTTTAGGACTCCGGCCCGTTGCCATTATTGCGCGACTCATGAGAACCAGTATGCTCGATGTGATCAAAGCAGACTATGTCCGAACCGCCAGAGCTAAGGGACTCAATGAAGTGTGGGTTATCTTAAAACATGTTGTTAAAAATTCTTTGATTCCTGTTATTACGATTTCAGGACCCCTGATTGCAGGGATTATTACCGGCTCTTTTGTCATCGAACACGTTTTTGCTATTCCTGGAATCGCAAAACATTTTATTTTAGCCGTGACAAACCGAGACTATACCCTCATTATGGGCGTCACACTTGTCTATGCTGTGCTTTTGATTATCGCCAACATTCTTGTAGATGTGTTCTACGCTCTTGTAGATCCACGAATTAAATTATCATGAATGAAGTAACGCAGAAAAAATCAAACTCTCGTTCTAGTTCTCCGGCTAGTTCTCTGTGGCAGGATGCATGGAAAAGGCTCTTTAAAAATAAAGCAGCAGTTATTAGTCTTTTTTATATTATTGGAATTATTTTAGTTGCCATTTTTGCTGATGTCCTTGCCCCCTTTAGTTATGAAGTTCAAAGTCCTGAAAATAGGCTCGCATTCCCTAACACCACCTACTGGATGGGCACAGATATTTTAGGACGCGACCTTTTTAGTCGAGTTATTTATGGCACTCGTATGTCCATGTCCGTTGGAATTATTATTGCTTTTTGCTCTTTGATTGTAGGAACCATTTATGGCTCTCTCTCCGGATATGCCGGGGGACAACTCGACAATATTTTAATGCGCGTCGTTGATATCCTCTATACGTTTCCTTCCTTACTTCTCATCATCCTCATTCGGGTTATTTTCGGTCCAGGGCTTTTTGGAATTTTTCTAGCTTTGACGATTGTTGAATGGGTCTCTGTCTCTCGAATTGTACGGGGGCAAATCTTACAGGTTAAAGAGATGGCTTATGTAGAAGCGGCTCGCGCGGTAGGTGTCAAACATCAAATCATTATTGCAAGACACATTCTTCCCAATATTTTAGGCCCCATCATTGTAACCCTCACTTTTGAAATTCCAGCAGCTATTCTTTCTGAATCTTTCTTAAGTTTTATTGGGTTGGGACTTCAACCTCCTTTTAGCAGCTGGGGATCGCTGGCCAATGATGGTTTTCAAGCGTTTAAAAGCTATCCCTATTTGATTTTTTTTCCGGGAATGGCTATCTTTTTAACGGTTTTAGCATTTAATCTCTTAGGAGATGGACTTCGAGACGCCCTCGATCCTAAACTTAAGAATACATAGGAGCTATTCATGAAAAAATATTCTTGGACACGAGTGTCTTGGATTGCCGTGATACTTCTCATGGCAGGCCTCATTTTTTATGCAAAGCCTTGGTCCAAAAAATCTTTACCTGTGAATGAGTTTCGATTCGTCATTGCCTCCGAACCTCCGACTTTAGATTGGTCACTCGCCACAGATAATGTCTCAGCTGATATTATTTTTAATTTGATGGAAGGATTGGTTCAGTATGATGCCGATTTAAATGTCCAACCTGCTTTAGCTGAAAAATGGGATATTTCTAAAGATGGCCTACGTTATACATTTTATCTCAAAAAAGACGTCGTGTGGAGCGATGGAAATCCTCTCACAGCTTATGATTTTGTATATGGATGGCAAAGACTTTTAGATCCTAAAACAGCATCTGAGTATGCTTATTTTCTTTTCGATGTTAAAAATGCTCAAGACTATAACTCCAAAAAACTTTCAGACTTTAATCAAGTGGGTGTGCACGCCAAAGACGATCACACTTTAGTCGTTGATCTTTGGCATCCCGCTTCTTATTTTTTAACCCTACATGCCTTTTGGGCTACCTTTCCCTTACGAAAAGATATCGTTGAAAAGTTTGGCTCCCCTCAATGGACAGAGCCTGCAACTATCGTTACCTGTGGTCCCTTTAAACTTAAAGCTTGGGAACATGATTACAAAGTTATTTTAGAAGCTAATCCTCTTTACTACGGCGCCAAACCCAAAATTCAAACAGCAACAGCCTATATTATTAATGAAGATTCTACCGCACTCTCTCTCTATGAAACCGGGAAAGTAGATCTCATCCGAAGAATTCCTCCCCTTCTCATTGCTCGCTATAAAAATCATCCAGATCATAGAAGTGGTCCTTTTTTACGAGGGTATTATTATGGCATGAATGTGCTTAAAAAACCTTTCTCTGATGTAAGAGTTCGAAAAGCATTTTCGATGGCCATCGATCGAACCCAACTCACCGCTCTTCTTCAAGGAAATCAAATTCCAACAACCTCTTGGGTTCCCAAAGGTATGCTCGGCTATGAACCAGAAGTTGGGCTCAAGTTCGATCTCGATAAAGCAAGACTTCTACTTGCCCAAGCGGGATATCCCAATGCCCGCGGGTTCCCACAAATAAACATGGCCTATGACACTCGGGATGATAACAAAGTCATTGCTGAAAATCTCCAGCAACAGTGGAAGCAAAATTTAAATATTGACCTTGGAATTGAAAACCAAGAGTGGAAAGTTTATATTAAACAATTACAAACAGATGCCCCTCCGTTGTGGAGACTTGGATGGGGAGCAGATTTTCCAGATCCGGACAACTTTTTAAATCTTTTTACTTCTTATTCTGGGAATAACCTCACGCGATGGAAAAATAAATCTTACGATGCCTTCATTGAAGCTGGGGCAAAAGAACAGGAACCTTCTAAACGTTTAGCCATTTATCATAAAGCTCAAAAAATTCTAACAGAAGAAGAAGTCCCTATTATTCCTCTCTTTATTGATGCCCAAAATGTTCTGATTAAGCCTTACATTACAGGATATTCTCTGAATGCCATGGCCATCAATATTCTTAAAAATGTAGAGATCCATAAGTAATTTTTTTATTAGTAGTTTTCTGAAAAAGTATTTTCCCCAAAATATTTAAAAAGATTTAAAATCTTATAGACATTCTGAGGTTTCAATACAAAGCAGAGCGAAGCGTATCTGTAGCGAAAAAAGAAACGGTTTAAGCCGGGCGACCTAAACCGTTTCAATAATAAGGTATCGTTGTGTTGTGTAAAATTTGACAGAAGGTGTTCTTGAATGCTTCTGGGAATTTTACAGATGAAAGCTTAAGCAAGCTTCATGCCAACTCTTTATATTTAACGAAAAATTAAATTATCAAATAAAAACAAATAGTTAAGCATATGGCATAAATTAGGTATATTTTTTACAGTGCCCTTTAATTCCGTAAAACTTTTAACCACCCCATACGAAATTGACAAATTTGGGCTTTGGCCTATAATTTTACTTATAGCAGTGTGGTACGTTTATTGAGCTGAAGGAAGGTCTTATGCTTCGTGAAAAAGTATTTTTCTGGAAAGCAAGTGTGTATATTGTCCTACTGATCGCTCTTTTTTTAAGTTTTGCCTATTTCCAAAAAGGAGCAGGACAAAAAGACCGTCATGTATTTTTATTAACAGAGTCTCCCCTGATAGCATTGGATCGACAAACCTTTGAAAATGAAACTACTTTTGAAAGAGCCACCTTCATTACCGCCTCTGCGATTGATTTAAAATCCATTCTTAGACATTTTACTCAACCCATTGAGGCCATGACAGCCACTCAGAAACCGCAAAAAATAGTTGTCAGCCAAGGATTCAATCTCATCCAGATTTCCCCGAATGGGGAAGCGGACAGAATTTTTAATCTGGCAGAGGAGATCAAAAGTCCACTTGTAGCTCTAAGCCCCCATACAAAACACAAAAATAAACTCTATGGAGTATGTAAAAATAAAGATGTTCTCATGTTGGATCTTTCCGATAAAAAACCAATTGTAAAGACGCTTGCTACCTCTCAACTTTTTCCAGAAACAATGACCCTTGAAGAAATGTGGCCAAACCCTCTTACCCCAACTCTAATCATTGCTCTTTCTCAGAACGATGACTCTCTTTTAATTGAATTAGATCCAGAAAACTGGAATCAATCTTTGAAAGAACTGATGCTTCCTCGACAAAAAGTAAAAGGAGGATTTTACCTCAGTAAACATTTGATGGTCACAATCGATGAAAAATACACCCTCAGCATCATTGACTGGGAAAAACAATTAATCATCGGGAAATATTCTTCAAATCAAAATTTCCAGGATCCAACTTTTTATACGAAAACCCCCAAAGGAATGGTGCTCTTTTCTAACATGCTTTATCTGACTGATGATCAAAGTCAGCTTATGGCGCTCAATTGGAAACCAAACACTCACGTCATTGTTTTAAACCGAGATGTGGTATTTGAAAAAGGGAAAGTCGTTCTGCATTGGAAACTTCCTACAAAGGATAGAAAGGTTTTTTATTTTGCTGAGCTCTCACTCATTCCAAGATCACTTGCGTCCGTGAAAAAGAAAACACTTCCCTTGCCTCCAGAAAAAACACTACTGCCTTACGGCCCTCTTAAGAAAAGTTCTTTAGAGATGCCCTTGGTTGAAACCGTTTATCGAAGTTTTGACGTGAGCCTTTTTGCCATTCATAGTTCGAATGGCAAAATTGTCGCCCCTGCTTCTACCTTTACGATCGATACTGAAAAAAGACAGGAGTGAAAAAAGAAGGATGAAACTTAAAAATCATACTTTATTTAGAAGACGCCAATATGTGATTAACAAAGATTTTCAATTTCGATATATTGGACTTTTGGTTGGGCTGGCCTCGCTCTTGTGCCTGGTATTTATAGTCATGACCAAACACTATATTGAACTTAATTTAAATCCCCTCATTGAAAGTGGAATGATTGCTTCTCCCGTAGTCAATGAACTGATTCAAATTGAAAAGCAATTCTTAAATAAAAATCTACTGACTGTTTTCTTGCTGGTCTTAGGTCCGCTGACCCTTGCGGGGATCTTTATTACACATCGCATTGCAGGCCCGATCTATGCTTTAGAGCGCCGCATGAAACAAATCGCTCAAGAAGGAATGCAAAATACTCCCTTTCACATTCGACGAACAGATGAATTTCAAGAGTTGGTAGAATCGTTTAACGACATGATGGCTTCACTTCAAAAACAAATGGATCAACAAAATCAAAAAATAAAGATGCTGGAGGGAGGACAAGAGCATGAGGCAACTCAAAAGGCAAGGGAATCACTTAAAAAAGTGGCTTAACTTTAAAAGAAGGGGAGGTAAATACATGAAACCCATAGGAGAAAAAGTGCTGAAATCCATCAAAGGATGGATGAAAAAAGCAGCGGACTATACGAAGGAAGAAGGAAAAGTCCTGGCCATTCGTGCTAAAGAGGCAGGTAAGCTCACAGCGCTGAGTGCTAAAAAGCATAAGCTCTACCGAGAATATCAAGATGTCTGCGCCCAGCTCGGTCAACAGTTGATTAGCTTTTCCAAATCACGGAAAAATAATCCTTATGAAGAACCTAAAATCAAAGAACTGACTGAAAAAGCAGAACATCTGCAAAGAGAAATAAAAAAAACAGAAGAAGAAATAGAATTCTTCAAAAATGAGTGTGATGAGCAAGTGAGTAAAGCTCATCAAAAAGAAGCTGCTTAATTTATTGACTTCATAGATGGCTCCTTTCTATAATCCTTCAACGGGAAGGAGCCGTTTATGAAGAAAATAATTTTACTGATACTAACGATATTCCTACTGACACCGTTGTCTTTTGGAAAGTCCTCACCCACTCAAGAGAATCTAAAAGAAGAAAAAATAAAGATCGAAATTGAAAAAGTTGTTTCAAAAAAAATTCCTGTTCATCCTCCCGCAACCTATCCTTCTTCTCGAATAAACCGTCCTCTCACCTTGCCTCAAGAACTCATCAATGGGGAAGTCCAAGTCAATTACCACTATTTTTCATCCAGTCATGTTGGAGCCAATATGCGCCTGAAGGGCCAATATGGATGGAGAGAGCATTGGGAACTCAACGCCGAAACCAGTCTTTTCCCTCAAACACAAAAAGGGATCGAATTTGGAGGACTCAGAGGCGGATTTCTCTATCGCTTCCGGGTGGAAGATGAAGAAAATCCAGAAATAGCTTTGGGAGCTAAAATAGGTTTCTTAGGAACAGGAAGTCATTCTTTAACACAAGGAAATACCATAAGTTTTTACCCCCAAGGACTTGTGAAAAAAGTCATTGGTGATCGTGCCTTCAGTATCCAAGGAGAACTCTTGGCTGGGATCGGGGATAAAGATTCTGGGATTCATTCTTTAAATGCCCTAGCCACTTTAAAGACGGCAGACTCCTTTGATTTAGGCTTAAAAGGAGATCTTCAAAACCTAGGATATTCTTCCAAAGAAATTTTCTCTCTAACCCCCAGCTTAGAATATCACCTCTATCCCAACTGGGATATCTCAGGAGGCGTCCAGATTGGCCTTTTAGGAGCGGA
>JACPST010000212.1 GCA_016193165.1 Deltaproteobacteria bacterium | reverse complement strand
ATTTTGAAAATCAACAATGTTCATATTATTTCTATAAAAGGACTAAATTGTCTCTTTATAGAAATATAATGGCATAAAAGAAGGTGAAAAGCAAGCCCTCTTACTCAAAAGTTTATTCTTGCGTATCTAGATTCTATCTAATTAAAAAACGTACACAGGACTTCACTGCCTTGAGGGATCATTTTTTTGTCTCGGTCGAGTTCGACAAAGACATTGCCCAGCGCAGACGCCTTAACACTGCTTGAGCCTTGATGCGCAAAGAGATGAACCTTAGCGGTAATGGCATCAAAAGCCCCTCGGAAGAATACCTTAAGCCCTTCTGGCTTTTTAAAATCTTCGGCTAAAAGAGCTTTGGTCATAGGCGGCAAAGGGAGCTTGCCCCACTGATGTAAAAAAGGTCTCACAAAAAAAGTCCATGCCACAGCCGTAGAAATGGCATTCCCCGGCGCGCCTATCCAATAGTGATCCTTGGGTCGCTGACCCTTCCCAAAGGAAGCAAAAAGAATGGGTTTGCCAGGACGAATGGCCACTTTATGAAAATGAATGGTCGCTCCCATGTCGCGGGCAAGGGCGGGAAGATCGTCTTTTTCTCCCATGGAAACCGCTCCTGTCGTAAGCAAAAGACTGGGCGAAGGTAGACGAATCCATCGTGTCAGAAAAGAACGAATCATTTCCTTTCTATCTTTTAAGTGACGGGATAAATGCAGGGGAAGATGCAGCTCTTGAAATTTAGATTTTAAATAAATGTGAGAGGAATTATAAATCTCTCCTGCCCGCAACACATCCCCGGGTTCTTTGACTTCATCCCCGGTCGTAGCAAGCCAAATCTTTGGAGTTTTTAAAACCATTACATGACTTATTCCAAAATTAGCCAGAACCATGAGGCTATCGGCCGTCAAACAATACCCTTTTTTAAAAACAAGCTCTCCTTTTTTATAATCTTCTCCAGAAAGCCGAATATGGTCTCCTTTCTTAAAAGCGTTGGGAGCAAATTTGATGATTTCCTTTTCCTCTTTTTTGCCCATCTCTTTTGTAAACTCAACAGGGACCACCAAATCCGCCCAATCCGGAACTTTAGCCCCCGTCATAATCCGAATGGCTTTGGTCTTTGGGTCATCGAAAGGATCGCGAACGGTTTTGGCCAGACGTCTTCCTTCGATCATAACATCGGTGTGGAGTTCATGCGCTCGGATGGCCACACCATCCATAGCGCTGTTATTGAACAGGGGGAGATCACAAGGGGCGTGAATATCTTCTTTCACAATCCTGCCTAAGGCTTCCTCTAACCGTATTTTTTCTCCCTCCTCAATAGGCGATACTTTTGAAAAAATCTCTAAGGCTTCTTCATAGGCAATCATAAGCGTTTCTCCTCTCTTAGGTCAGCGACCCCTTCGGTTTCTGTGTTTGCACTCTCCTCTTAAGGCACACAACGCATTGGGCAAAAGATCTTTTAAGATATCTAATTGTTCTGTCACGGCTTTAGGATTGCCAGGCAAAGCTAAAATAAGTTTATTATTTTTCACATAGGCGCCACACCGTGAAAGATAACTATTGAGAGAATATTTCAAGCTTTCTTGGCGAAGCAACTCTCCAAAACCAGGAATTTCATAATCGGCCACTGATTTTATAACTTGCGGTGTTATATCTCTGGGGCCCACACCTGTTCCACCGCTTACTACCAAAAGTTCTACTTCATGGAGCGCCATTAAAACTTCCATTCGAAGTCTTTCATCATCGTCTGGGATTACGGTAATTCCGGTACACTTAAATTTATGTTTTTTAAGCCATGTTTGGGCTGCAGGACCGGACTCATCTTTATAGGTGCCCTGAGAAGCTCGATCAGAGCTTATAATGACATGACTTTTGTAGTGTTTTTCCATACGCCGGATTTTCCTCCTTCTTTAGATTTTAAGCCAATATGGCGAATCGTAGCCCCAGGACATTTGGATTTTATCATGTCATAGGCCGTGAGAGCCGCAATCGCTGCCCCTAGCATGGCCTCCATTTCCACGCCTGTTTTTCCGCTGGTTTTTGCGGTGCATTCAATCACAATCAGGTGATTTTTAAATTGAACAAAACATTCCACATTCTCTAAAGCCAGCGGATGACACAAAGGAATGAGTTCCGACGTTTTTTTTGCAGCGCAAATGGCGGAAATCCGAATGGTAGTGGCAAGTTCTCGCTGTGCTTCTTTGGACAAGGTCTTTTGAAGATCGACGCCTCCAGTATCCACACACGCCGCACTTTTGGCCACTCGCGCTGTTTGGGGCTTTAAACTTACATCCACCATCACAGCTTTTCCTTTGGCCAAATGTGTGAAATCTCCCATCCCTATCCTCCTATCGCTCTAAAATGAGCCATATTTCCTACCTGTCCTAATGTTAAGGTGTGACTTTCTTGTTTTTGGACTAAAAGAGATCGAATGGTTTCGGCCAACACCTCTGGGGGTTCATAGACAGGTAAGGCTAAATCGTTTTCCGAAAATAAACAAAGCCTAAGTTTTGCTTTCGCTGTGACACGTAATCTATTACACCGGCTGCAAAAATTACAAGACAAAGGACTAATAAATCCGAGTCGGCAGGGGTGCTGTGGATGATCATACAGTACAGCAGGCCCTGCCGGCTCAAAGGAATCTAACTTTAAAGAAGGAGTGTATCCCAAGGTCTCAGCCATTCTTTTTACTTCTTCATTCGAAACCCAATTTTCTTTAAAATAATTCTGGTGAAGATGGGTCGGCATCAGTTCTATAAATCGAAGGGTTAAAGGACGAACTTTAGCCCATGTGAGTAACGCGGGGATTTCAGAAAAATTTTGTGTCCGAAGTACAACCGTATTAATCTTTACATTCATCCCCAACGCTAACGCTTCATCAATCAGCCGAATAACTTTTTTAAACTGTTTACTTCCCGTAATTTTAAAAAATGTATTTTCATGAATAGAATCTAAGCTCACATTGATATGCGTAAGCCCCGCCTCTCTTAAAGAAGAAAGAGCTTGAATAAAACTTCCATTTGTTGTTAAAGAAATCGTTTCATAGCCTAGCCCTCTGGCCTCTTCAATGGCAGCCGCAATCTTAGGGTGAAGCATAGGCTCTCCTCCTGTAAAGCGTACTTTTTCAAACCCCAATTTTCGAAATGCCTGAAGGAGTGTTGAGATTTCGCAAAAAGGCATTTGAGCCTTAGCGCTTTCCCAGCCGGCAAATCCCTGAGGCAAACAATAGCGACAGGCCATATTGCAACTTTCGGTAATGGAAAGTCTTAAATAATTTACATGTCGTCCCCACGCATCTTGGACAGGCTCTCCAAAATAGGCTTGAACATCTTTGAGCGTATTTAAATTCACTTTCAAAAGTTTGTCTTCACAGGGGGTGGGTTTGAATTGGGTTGGAGAAAGCGCTCTTAAAATTTTAAGAATACTTCGTTCATAGGCAGGAAAATGAGGGAGTTGTTTTTTTAACCAAACCGAAGGAAAAGGATACTCTT
>JACPST010000211.1 GCA_016193165.1 Deltaproteobacteria bacterium | reverse complement strand
GAAGCACACCCTCCCAACAAAGCCAGCACCAAAAGTGAAATAATTCCAAAGTGTTTGACTAACATACGTGATTTCTTATATATAGCAATCAGCATGACGGTAGCAACAACTCTTTTCAAAGGCACTTCTTTTCTAAGAGCAAAAAGAGATGCTTTACTTGCCATTAAAAAGGCTAAGGATTCCATCACATCTGTTAAGAAAAGTTCTTCTTCTCTTTTAGCGCAAGCGGCTAAAGAACTAGGGGACTTAAGAGGCCGCCCCCTCTTTTATCCAGCGCTTTTATCAGGTGTAGGCAATGGCACTTTGGCAGAGCTTATCGATGGCTCTGTGAAGTATGATTTTATCACAGGCATTGGAACTCATTTTTTTGGTCATTCAGATTTAGATTTAATTGGAGTTGCCTTGGAAGCAGCCTCTCAAAATATCGTCATGCAGGGAAATCTTCAATCCGGAACAGAGCTCAAAGATTTTTTGGCCACACTTTTAAAAATGGCTGGGCCTCCTTTAAAATATGGCTGGCTAGCCACTAGTGGGACTGATGCCAATGAAACAGCTTTAAAAATTATTCGTCATAAAAAAACACCTGCTTATAAGGTTATCGCTTTTAAAAATTGCTTCCATGGCCGAACTCTTATTATGGCTGATCTCACAGACCAGGATGCCTATCGAAAAGGACTTCATCGCTATCATGATGCCTACTACATTCCTTTTTTTGATCCTAACGATCCCCAATCTATTGAAAAAAGTGAAACAGCGCTAAAAGATCTCCTCTCTCAACACAAATCAGAAATTGGAGGCATTGTGTTTGAGCTCATCCAGGGAGAAGGCGGCTTTCATCCTGCTCCACCTGAGTTTTTTAAACGGCTAATGACTATTTGCCGAGAGGCTAATATTGCCATTTGGATCGATGAAATTCAAACCGCCGGGCGAACAGGAGAGCTCTTTGCATTTCAAAAATTAGGTCTTCAAGACACTGTGGACATTGTCACCGTAGGCAAAATGCTTCAAAATTGTGCCACACTTTACACCGAAGCCTATAACCCCGAAGCCGGACTTTTGGCAGGAACATTTGCGGGGAGCACCGTTTCTTTAGCGGTAGGAAAAAGGATCTTAGAGCGCCTGAAAGAAGAAAAGTTTTTTGGAAAAAATGGGAAAATTGCCCAAATTGAAAAATGGGCTTTCTCTGGGCTCAAAAATCTTCAAAAAGAAGTGGGAGAAGAAATGATTTCTCATATTGGAGTTTTAGGAACGATGGTTTCTTTTCAATTTCGCAAGGGTGAGCTTGAAGGAACCAAAAAATTGATTTTAACTCTCTTTGAAGAAGGGGTCATGACATTCTATTGTGGTCGAGGTCCATATAAGGTACGCTTCTTGCTGCCCGGAGGCGCAATCACTCAAAAAGAATTTGAAAAAGCATTAATACTGCTTAAAAAAGCAATTCAAAGAATGGAGCTAAAGAAATGAGTTGGGATTTATTAGAAGAAGCAAAAAAAATTATTGGGATTAATTCTGTGACCTATGAAAGCAATCGTTCCATTGTAGATTATGTTACCTCTCTTTTAAAACCTCTAGATCTAGAAGTAAAAATCCAAAAAGGGGAGTGCTACGACAAAGAACAATTTAACATCATTGCTAAAAAAGGCCCCTTGGAAGGAGATACCCTTCTTTTTTGTACCCATCTCGACACGGTTTCTCCGGGCGATTCTTCTCTTTGGACAAAAACAGGAGGAAATCCTTTCAATGCTACCATTGAAGGAGATAAAATTTATGGACTTGGCACGGCCGATGTCAAACTCGATGCCTTATGTAAGATTAAAGCCCTTGAAAAATTTAAAGGAGTTCCATTTAAAAATCCTTTTATTTTTGCAGCCACCTATGGGGAAGAAACAGGACTGGCTGGAGCTAAAAAACTGGTTTCAGAAAATTCCATTAAGCCCAAATATGCCGTGGTCGGAGAGCCCTCTAATTTAAGTATTGTCTATGCTCACAAAGGATTTTTAACACTCGAATTCACCTTGGTAGATGCGGAAGCCAAAGAAACCACTCTTACAGAACCTATTTTTAAAATCGATTTTTTTGGTCGCTCAGCTCATAGCTCTACACCCCAGCTGGGTATTAATGCTGTCCAAAAAGCGCTCGACTTTTTAAAAACTCATAAAGGAAAATACGAATTTATAAGTTTAAATGGGGGGGAACTGATCAATGTCATTCCCGATAAAGCTTTCTTAAAAATTAAATGCCCAGAAAAATTAATCTCTGAGGATGAGGGGCTTCACCTCTATACTGAAAAACTTAAAAAATCATTCTATGTCTTTACGCCTGCTTTTGTCGAAGCACTAGAGGATATTCAAACCTACTTTAAAAAATTATTTTCAGAATTTAAAAAATCTCCTCTTCCAGAGTTTGATCCTCCAACCAGCGTTTTAAATATTGGAGTCATTTCTACTCAAGAAAACAAGGTGCGATTTTTTCTCGGGATTCGCCTTTTACCCACAGCCAATACCGATGAAATTTTAATAGCGATTCAAACTCAAATGGATACCATTACTAAAAAATATCCTACCATTCAAATGACCAAACGTGTCGCCCGGTTAAGTCTTCCCATGAAAACAGATCTGACTTCAAAACTTATAATGGAAACTAAAAATGTTTTACGCAGCATGGGGCTTCAAGAAACATTGATTACAAAATCCTCTTCAACGGAAGCTTCTGTCTATCGCGCATTGGGGGCAGAAGCCATTGTATGGGGACCTGGTGTTTCTGTGGGAAATGTCCATAAACCCAATGAATTTAATTATACAAACCATTTAACTCATGCAGTAACTTTTTATGAAAAAATGATTGAACAATTTTGTGTAAAATGAGGAACTTTGATGTTTTTACTTCGCTCTATAAGACCTGATGACTTAAAACAAGT
>JACPST010000210.1 GCA_016193165.1 Deltaproteobacteria bacterium | reverse complement strand
GTTCAAGCCTTAGGTCCTAATCCTTCAGAAGAAGAATTGGAAAAATGTGAGTTGGCAGGGCAGATGAAATTTAGCCGGTATTTGGCTCAAAATGGGATTGATGCGAGAGTGAAGTATTCTTCCTATATTTGGTATTATGCCTATGATCCGCAAATGCATCACAAATACATGATTGTCGATGGGGCAGAGGTGTGGAGTGGAAGCTACAATTGGTCTCGCAACGCCGAATTTAATACCTTTGAAAATGTGGTTCATTATCAAGGAGAGGCATTAGCAAGTGTTGCGCGAGAGTATGTGAATAACTTTTGGGGGAGTTGGGAGCTCAATCGAGAAGAGTTTTCATTGCATCTCTCAAAACTTCAAACCCAAAATCGCGTTCACCTTCATTTTCCTCCCATGACCTTGTCACTAGATGAAGTTGATAAAGCACAAGAGCTTCTTTTAGAACAAGTTCCGGGTTTTTTTGAGAAAGCCAAGCCTGAGCACCGTATTTGGGACAAACGTAAAAATAAAGGGGAAGAGTGAAAAAAAGTTTTTTATTTCTTTGGGTTTTCTTGTCTTGCGGCGCTTCCTGGTCCAGCCCGATCGAATTTTATTACAATGTTCCTCCGAATGACAACCCCCATGGGCGGGGATTAAGACCGAATCTCATTCGAGAAATTGATTCAGCCGAAAAATCGTTAGAGGGAGCTTTTTATCAAATCAGTGATCCTAAAATTGTGGATGCTTTTATTCGAGCTCGAAAAAGAGGTGTGTCTGTGACTCTTACTACCGATGGCGAATGGTATGATCCTGAAGAACATAATGTGACAGACTATGTGGTGGCCAGAGAAAGGTTAGAAGCAGCCGGAGTGGCCGTTCTTCCAGATAGCGGAGGGGGGCTCAATCACAATAAATATCTCATCATCGATCGAGAGACTTCTTCGGCGCGCGTGTGGATGGGATCGACCAATGCCACCCATCAGTGCACGTTTGAAAATGGAAATGTTTCATTTTTGTTTAGAAGCAGAGAGGCTGCAAATCTTTTTTATCAAGATTTTAGTCAAATGCTTGAAGGAAAATTTCAAAACAAAAAAGAGGGGCTTTTTTATGTTGGAGGACAGTTAACGATGATTCCAGATCTGCCCGGAACAAAAAGCGGACTGGAATCAAAAGACTTTGAGGGAATGACTGAGCCGCTTTCCTATCCTAAAGTGAGGGTTGGGGATACAGAAGTGGAGTTTTATTTTTCTCCTCGTCACAATATTCAAAAACAAGTGGTGGAAGCTTTGTATTCTGCCCAAGAGTCTATTCATTTTGCAACCTATACACTTGATAATGCCATGGTCTATCAAGCCATTATGAATAAGGCTCTGACTCTAGATTCCAAGTTTGAGCCTTATAACATTTATCCCGTGGCGCTTCGAGAAGAACCCTGGGAAAATATTACAGGTGGAAAATTGCGTGTGGCTCAAAACGATGGGACGACCTTCGATAATCAATCTATCTCTGCTGAACAATGGAACGAACTTTATCAGCTTTTTGGAGGGACTGAAGAGCAGCGCAAAAAGGGAACAGAAGAGGCAGCCGGAAAATTTTACACTGCCGCCAGTTACTTTTACCCAGCCGGAAAAATGGGAGGCAAAATGACCAAAGTTCCCGTGTATGGAGTTTTAAATCGCTTGGGATCTTCAAAGGGACCTTATCAGCGTTTTCTTCAAATGGGAATTCCTGTTCGTTTTTCCGCGTTCAGAGGAGCGCTTCATCATAAGTTTATGATCATTGACCGGCGCATTTTGATTCTAGGATCATATAATTTTAGTTCCAGCGCTGAAAAAGACAATGATGAAAGCGCGATCATTATTCGCGATCCAGAGCTTGTGAATGAAGTGTATGAAGAAGTTTTTGTGAACATGTTTAAGAATGCCTATCCTGAATATGTTCCAGAGGATGAAGAGCTAGGGAAATTTTCACATGAAGAAAAGCCCGTAGCTATTTCAGAAATTTTATTTGATTCTAAACAAGGGACGGCGGGCCGGTATGTGGAACTTCATAATACGGCGACGTGTAAAACCATAAAAGAGTGTGAACAAAAGGCCGTGGATTTAACGGGCTGGAAATTTTGGAATGGAAATATTCCTTGGCATGAAAATCAAAAATTAAGCGGAAATACAGAAGAACTCATTTCTTATTATAATGATCCCTTAGAAAATAAATTTGGTTTAAACGATCCTGAAAAAGCTCATTTTTTAAGACCGGATCTTCAAATTCTTTGGCCTGGAGAATATGGGCTTATTGTTGGGCGGGATTTTGAGCCGGAATTTTTAGATGAATTTTTAGCTCAGTATGAAGCGCAGTTTCAAGAAATTTATGGAAGAAAACCCAAAGAGGTTTTTGAAAAATATCCCAAGCTTTTTGTAAGTTCTGATCTTTTAGATCGTGATGTGGGAGCAGGACTTTTGCCGTATAATTTTGTGACTCTTTTTTATCCTGATAAATTTACGATTGCGGATCGTTTTGATGTCAATGCTTCTTTTGGTAAAAGCGAAATGGGTGCGTCTGATTTTGTAGACTTTTTATTAAAAGGAAATAAATTTAAGCTCAATTTAAAACGCGATCAGTCTTTAGAAAGAGTTCACATCGATGAGTCTAAAAGAAACTCTGATCGTAAAACCTATGCTCAAGGGTATGGAGGGGACTATGCGCTCTACTGGTATGGATCTCCTGTCTATAGCGGCCCAGAGGATTGGGAGCCTAACCAAAATGAATCCCGCACCCCGGGCTTTGCCTACGAATCTCAATAAAATCCCCCCCTTGCGGGTGATGATTTTTCGTGCTATTTTTCCCCCCACGTTTTAAGGGACGCGTCCCTAAGGAGGGTTCATGAAAATTCGTATTCTCAATCAAGTCTTATGTTTTATCTTTTTTCTGCTTTTAGTTTATCTCTATGCGCCACAAGGCTTCAGTCAAGCGCCGGCTGTTGGAAATCCTCCGGAAGATCCCGCGCTTCAAGAAAAGATTAATCAAGCTGTAGAAAAAAAACTGGATGAAGTGTTGCCCGGCTATGTCGAACAAGAAGTCCATCGACGTTTGCCCAGCGCCATAGCTCAAAAATTAAGAGAAATTAAACAACGAGAAGCCGATCAAAGAGAGCGGTGGCTTGAAAGAAACCAAGACCTTCGAGGACGTTTCATGGTGGGCCCTGTTGGAACCGATGGGGCTTACGGAGTTAAATTTGATATTAGTCCGGGTTTGAATGGGGGCAGTGAAGGGGGTCCAGGCAGGCTCAATGTCTATTATGCTAAGATTACTCCTTTCATTCGTGTTGATGGATGGGGGTCTGCCATTTCTTTAAACGTTCGAAAGTTTTTGCAAAATGAGATTGTGAAGGGAGAACTTCGGGATCAAATTTCGAAACTCGATTTTGAAGACGCGTATATTTATTATCGGCCGATAAATAAAGATCAAGTTGAGGTAAAAGTGTATTTGGGACAGGTGCCAGAGCCTTTCATTCGAGAAGTGGTCGATCAAACTGTTTTTTCCAATAAATCCATTTTGGATAAATATAAGCTGAATACATCTATGGCAGCTCGAGTGGATATGGGGTTGGGTCGTGTTGCTGAGAATCCAAATCCAAATGTGGTTGAAAGAGAAGTATGGGTGCAGGCTGCCAACTTTAATATGAATAAGGATACAAATACCTTTGATGATTTCGCGGCTCGTATTTTAGTGTCTTTGTCTATTTTGAATCGTTTTCAGAAAACGGTTAATTTTAAACCCCTGGAAATTTGGGGAGGATTCGCTCGAGTAGGATCTGGTACTCCTGCCGCGGGTGAAACCATCCAAGTCACGGATCCCTCACAAGCTCAAGAAATGGCTGTCTTTGGGATGAAGCTTGATTTAACCAAATTAACCAGTAAAGAATTGGGAGAAGTTTTCGCGGAATTTGTGAGACGTCGAAAAACAGACGATATTACGGATCAATCTTGGGTGATTGGATGGAATAAAAAGCTTGCTCCCGCAAAAGAAGGAGAAAGACCTATGGAGGTGGGAGCCAGGTTCCAATCTCAACAAGATGATCCCGATGTCACGGTAGCTGATGGGTCTGTGCTTTCCGCGGGAGTGCTCATTCCTTTGGCGGACTATAGTATGGCTTTGCGCATGAACCTGGGATATATTTTTCAATCTACCGATCCAGAGCGAGACGGAGAAATTATCTTTGCTACCGACTTTGAAGTTCTATGGTAAAAAAAGGCTTTGTTTTTGGATTCCTTGCCCTCTGTGTCTTCTCTTATGCAAGCGCCCAAATTCCAGCCCCCATGCCATCTGAAGAAACACATGCCCTTTCTTATCTGGATATTGTCCGCACGTTAAGGCTTACCGAACAAGGTTCTTCACTGAGACAAGCGTTCGTAAAAAAGATTTCTGATTTTCCTTCGTCTCAAGCGCTTTCTTTTTTAAGTCAACTCATTGCTTTAGAGCCTAGTTCTCAAATTGTTGAAGAAGCCCGGAGAGCTTCTCAGCGGATTCATCGATTTTTAAATCAAGAAGATACAAGTGCCTTAGCCATTCGCACTAAAAATCAGAATCATGTTCTTCGAAAAACTTTGTTTGAAGAAGAAGTCGCAGGCCCGCGGTGGCGAGGAAATGTCCTGGGGTTTGCGCGATGGTTTTTTCTGGATAAAATTTTAGACATTGAAATTGATCTTCAAGCTCAAAATCGTCGTTTGTCTCAAACGCTTTATTCTTCAAGGGCGCAAGGACGCAGACTTCCCACACGAGCACAACTTAAGCGCCAAATTGAAGAAAAG
>JACPST010000209.1 GCA_016193165.1 Deltaproteobacteria bacterium | reverse complement strand
TTTAATCTCTTTGTCTACACACTCTTCTTTAACTTTTTTAGCTAAGGAAAGTTCTTTGACCAAAAGAGTTCTGGCCGTATCAAGCATTTTTCTTTCCCCAAAAGAGAGTTCCTTTTCCACTTTGAGCAAGAAGAGATCCCTTAAAACAGTGGCGATTTCATACACGGAACCTGTCTTAATCTTTTCCATATAATCTCGATAACGTCGGTTCCAGGTTTGATGGTCTAATTTGACCTTTCGTTTTCTTAAAATCTTAAATATTTCCGATACCTTACCTCTGGAGATCACTTCTCGAAGCCCTACGGATTCTATATTGTCTGTAGGAACCATAATGGTCATCTCATTATCTAGTATTTTTAAAATATAAAAAGATTGTTTTTTTCCGGAGATTTCGCGGGTTTCGATGGCTTTAATCACCCCTACGCCATGAGCAGGATAAACGGCGTTATCCCCCACTTTAAACATCATATGATTCACTCCCCCTCTCACTCTCTCATAACCCCTTTTTCAGAATGTGTATTTATAACACAACGCGGCAGGAAAGTAAAGGTAGGGAAGTGTTTTAAGAAAGTCCCTTCTTAGTGGCTCTGGTGCGGCCGGTGCCCTTATCCGTCTTTCGACCTTGGGAAACGTGGGAATGGGCGACATCTTGCTTTTGCTTAGCTTTTCTAGTTTCAGCTTGGGCTTTGGATTCTTGTTTTTTCAAATGCTTATCTTGTTTTTTTGCTTCTTTTTTAGCTTTTTTTGTTTCGAGAGCCTTAGTTTTTTCTTCTTCTGTTTCAGGGCGTTTTGTTTGAATAATACGGGGCTCATTTTCTTTTCCAGGGGCAGGTAAAATTTCAATTAAACTCATTTGGGCCGCATCTCCATGACGCACGCCAAGTTTAAAAATCCTCGTATAACCGCCGTGCCGATCTTTAAAACGCGGCCCATAGACTTGAAAAAGTTTTTGAAAGGCATCCTTATCATGAACAGTTTCACGAACTTGTCGAATGGCCGAAAGATCATTTCGCTTCCCAAGTTCAATCATCGGATCTGCAAAGCGCTGAAGTTGCTTAGCTCTGGCAATTGTGGTTTGAATACGTTCGTACTTTAAAAGTGAAAGAAGCAGATTACGAAGCATCGCCATTCGATGAAAGGTCGGAACGCCTAATTGTCCTCTAAGTTTTAAATGCCTCATAAACTACACCTTACTGGGGTGTTTCTTTTTTCTCTTTTAGTCTTGCTACAACTTCTGGGTCTGGAAAATTTTCCACCTTCATTCCCAAGTGAAGTCCCATTTGGGTTAAAATTTCTTTGATTTCATTGAGAGACTTTCGACCAAAATTTTTGGTTTTAAGCATTTCAGGTTCTGTTCTTTGAACAAGCTCACCAATCAAATGAATATCCGCATTTTTCAAACAATTGGCAGATCTCACTGAAAGCTCTAATTCATCCACACTCTTATATAAGTTTTCATTGACTATCATCTTTTCAGAAACTTGCTCTGAGACAACAGGTTCTTCTGCTGTCTCATCAAAGTTAATGAAGACTTGAAGTTGATCTTTTAAAATTTTAGATCCTACACCCACTGCATCTCTCGGAGAAATAGAACCATCTGTCCACACTTCAAGGGTGAGGGCATCATAGTCGGTAACCTGTCCTACACGAGCGTTGGTAACATTGTAGTTTACTTTTCTGACAGGTGAGAAAAAGGCATCTAAAGCAATAGAACCAATAGGATCTTCTGGAGATTTATTTTGTTCCGCGGGAACATATCCTCGTCCTCGCTTAATGGTCACCATAATATTGAATTTGGCTCCCTTGCCAAGAGTCGCGATATGTTGATCTGGGGTTAGAATATCAACTGTGCCATCCGTCAAAATATCTTTCGCTGTCACTTCACCAGGCCCTTCTTTTTCAATACGCAATGTTTTGAGATCTCCACTGTTCATTTTAAATCGGATTTCTTTTAGATTGAGAACGATATCTGTAACATCTTCTGTGACATCTGGAATTGTTGAAAACTCATGTAAAACGCCTTCCATCCGAATAGAGGTAATGGCCGCTCCAGATAAAGAAGAAAGTAGAATCCTTCGCAAGGAATTTCCAATCGTTAGTCCATATCCTCTCTCTAAAGGTCGAACTTCAAATTTACCATAGACGGACGTTATATTTTTTCCATCGATTTCTACACGCTTTGGTTTAATGAGATCTCTCCAAACATTATACATATTTCCCCCCTTGTTAAAAATTATCTCGAGTAATACTCTACGATTAAATTTTCTTGTATCGGAACCGTAATATCAGCTCTTTTTGGCCATTGTTTCATGATCGCCTTAAACTGAGCCGCATCCAATTCTAACCACTGCGGAATTTCTCTACGTTTGACCCCTTCTAAGGCTGCACCAATGGGAACGAGTTGCCTGCTCTTTTCATGAACTTCAATCCTATCTCCCTCTTTTAAGAGATAAGAGGGAATCGTCACTTGCTTCCCATTCACTAAAAAATGACGATGTGTAACAAGCTGCCTGGCTTGATTTCGAGAAGCCGCAAAACCTGCCCGATAGACAACATCATCAAGCCGCCGTTCCAAATTGGTTAAAAGTTTTTCTCCTGTCACTCCTGTTTCTTTAAGCGCGGTATTGACATAGCCTCTAAATTGTCGTTCCAGCAACCCATACAAGCGTCTGACTTTTTGTTTTTCTCGCAGTTGAAGTGCAAATTCAGAAAATTTGGTTCGAGCTTGGCCATGTTGCCCGGGAGGATACGCTCGTCGTTCAAATGCGCATTTTTCAGTATAACAACGATCCCCTTTTAAAAATAATTTTAAATTTTCTCTACGACAGCTGCTACAAACGGATCCGTGAAAAACTCCCACTGTCAGACTCTCCTTCTTTTTTCTGGTCGACACCCATTATGAGGAATTGGGGTAATATCCTTAATGAAAGAAATCCTAAGACCTGAAGCTTGTAGCGCTCGAAGGGCGGATTCTCTCCCTCCACCAGGCCCTTTGACCATGACAGTTACTGTTCGCATACCGCAGGCATCCACAGCTTTTCTGGCCGCATCTTCAGCTGCTACTTGAGCCGCAAACGGCGTCCCTTTTCGAGATCCTTTAAATCCTTTAGTCCCCGCGCTAGACCATGCGACCACTCCTCCTTGAGGATCGGTTAAAGTAATAATGGTATTGTTAAAAGAAGCATGAATATATGCTAGCCCAGCTGGAATACTTTTTTTGACTTTTTTCTTTTTGAGCGCTTTAGTTTTTTTCTCTATTTTTTCTTCTGCCGCTTGAGTTTCTGTATTTTGTGTTTTTTCTTCCGCCACAGCTTACATTATCCTTTCATTGCTTTAATGGATTTTTTCACAGCCACTGTTTTTCTCGGCCCTTTTCGGGTGCGAGCATTGGATCTCGTTCGTTGTCCATGAACAGGTAAATTTTTACGATGCCGAATGCCGCGATAGGATCCCAAATCAACCAATCGCTTAATATTCATGGAGATTTGACGTCTTAAGTCCCCTTCCACCATATATTTTTTTTCAATAAGATCTCTAAGCTTTAAAACCTGATCTTCAGTCAATTTATCTGTTTTCGTATTTCGATCAATTTTTACTTCATCTAAAATGGTACGCGCATTCGAACGTCCAATGCCATAAATATAACGTAATCCAATTTCAACTCTCTTATTTCTGGGGAGATCCACTCCTGCGATCCGAGCCATAGAAACTTTTTACCCTTGTCGCTGTTTATGCTTGGGGTTAGAACAAATCACTCGCACAACATTCTTTCGGCGAATAACCTTACACTTTGCACAAATCTTTTTTACAGAGGAACGCACTTTCATATTATTCATTAAGCTAAAAGGCAGTATTATATGAATTCTACTTCCTAAGTCAACTCATTTCTCTCGGTAGATAATTCGCCCTTGAGACAGGTCATAGGGCGAAAGTTCCACCTTAACCCGGTCTCCTGGCAAAATCTTAATATAGTGCATCCGCATCTTACCCGAAATATGGGCTAAAATCGTATGTCCATTACTCAAAAGCACCTTAAATCTAGCGTTGGGAAGGGTTTCCGTAACCTTTCCCTCAACTTCTATGGCATCTTCTTTTGGCATGAAAACACTCCCCCTCTCTTTACTGAGTTAAAGTTAAAACTTGAGCTCCCTCAGCAGTCAAAGCTACGGTATGCTCAAAATGAGCGGATAAACTCTGATCTGCGGACACGGCTGTCCACCCATCATTTAAGATAAAAACCTCAGGTTTCCCCATATTGACCATAGGTTCAATGGCTAAAACAAGCCCTTCTTGAAGCACTATCCCCTGATGAGGTTCCCCAAAATTAGGGAGAGGAGGATCTTCATGAAGAGTTTGGCCGATCCCATGTCCCACAAATTCTCGTACCACAGAGAATCCATGTTTTTCTACATGAGATTGCACCGCATGGGAGATATCCGATAAGTAATTTTTAATCTTAATTTGTTCGATTCCCTTCCAAAGAGATTGTTCGGTTACTTGAAGTAAGGTTTGAACGTGGGAAGAAATTTTTCCTACCGGCACTGTAATTGCGGCATCGCCATAATAGCCTTCGCTCACGACTCCAAAATCGAGCCCAATAATATCTCCTTCTTGAAGAATCTTTTTTGCTGAAGGAATCCCATGAACTACTTCGTGATTGATCGAAGCACAAAGACAATGCTTATATCCTTTGTACCCTTTAAAAGCAGATTTTACCTTGAACTTTTCAATCCAGCGTTCAGCCAAATGATCCAAACTCAATGTAGAAATACCAGGCTTCGTC